>NZ_JABUZE010000029.1:0-93914 GCF_014897805.1 Halomonas sp. 3F2F | reverse complement strand
TGACGTGAAGTAGGTCAACTACGTCGTAGGATGAACGCTTACGCACGCTTAAAGCTCAGCTGTTCATATACCGCCTGAAAGCTCAGTAGCCATTGAAGCTCGATTTTTTCAATCATAGATTCTCTCATAAAATGGGATTAATAACGCAATAATAGCGTGTTTATCCCCGAGAGTGGCTTTGTGACAATCTCTACCGAATTTAACTATTGAGGTAGGGTCGATGAAAAACACTAATCGTATTGCCATTGTTGGTGCAGGGGGGGCTGGAATAGCGCTGGCAATACTCGCCACACAACAAGGCTATCAAGTGAGCGTGTATGAGCGTGACAGTAAGGTCTCGTCCATTGGTGCTGGCGTGACTTTATGGCCAAATGCAATTTTTGTTCTGCAACAGATGGGGGTGGAAAAAGAGCTAAAACACCTGGGTGGTGCTCCCCGTTTAATGCGTCAGTTTGATCAATTTGGCGTTTGGCAGGGTGAGCTTGATATTGAGGAAGTGAACCTGCGGAGTGGCTTCTCCAGTATAACAATATTGCGCCGTGATCTTATGGGCATACTGGCCAAGAGGTTGGATGATTTGGGGGTAAAAATACACCTTGGTTGCCCAATGACGGCGCAGGATATTGACCGATTAAAGCAAGAGTTTGACGTGGTGGTAGGAGCCGATGGGAGAATGAATTCGGTGGTGCGTCACACGCTATATGCCGAAAAGGTGAGCCCCCGTTATCAAGGATTCATTAATATCATTGGTATCAGTCAGTTGAATGAAGGTGTTTTAGATAACGCCATCCATGATTTTCGTGGCTTGGGTGAGCGGTTTGGAATTGTCCCTATGAATAATGGGCTATGTTTCTGGGCTGGCGCATGGAATGCCGATATTGATAAACAACGGCCCTTATCTGCTTGGTATGATGAGCTGCATCAGCGTTTTCGCTGCTGGCCTGACCCGGTACGCAACGTGCTGAAATTCTATGATGCAGCATCGCTCAATCGCATTTTTGTTCATGATCTTGATCCCCTGCCTTATTGGCATCAAGACAATGTTGTCATTATTGGAGATGCGGCCCATGCGTCTTTACCAACATCTGGGCAGGGAGCATGTCAAGCGCTGGAAGATGCGTGGCATCTTGTCAGGCTTTTGGGAGAGCAAGGTGAGTTGGAAAGTGTTCTGACAAGTTTTTATCAGCAGCGAATCGTTAAGACATCCTCAGCTCAAACCGTTGGAAGACAGGTAGCCGAGAGGATTTTTGGAACACAACTTGAGTCTCAGCCAGCGACTTTAGGCATTTCTGCTGAGCAATTAAGCCTGTTATGGATGCAGGGATTAGAAACGCAGTAGGCGTAGTTAAAAGAGTAAGAAATGAGTTCTTATGGAACGTTAATATTTTTCTGCGGAAAGATGGGCGCTGGAAAAAGCACGCTGTCTGCCAGCATTGCGCGTGAGCGCGGCGCCGTGCTGCTTTCAGAGGATGACTGGTTATCTGCTCTTTTTCCTGGCGAAATCAACGATTTCAACGACTACATCAGCTACTCGTCACGCCTTAAGCCATTGCTTAGGGAACACGTTGAGCAAATACTTTTGGCAGGCACCACTGTGGTTCTAGATTTCCCCGGCAATACCAGGAAGCAAAGGGCATGGTTTAAGGATATCTACTCGCCACGCGGGATACCCCACGAACTGTACTATGTGATGGCAGAAGACGAGGTTTGTCTAAAACAGCTGAAACAGCGCCAAAGGGAGCAGCCTGAGCGGGCGAGCTTCGATACCGAGGAAGTTTTCAGGATGGTAACGGGTTTCTTTGAGCCTCCCGAAGAATCAGAGGGATTCAATGTCGAGGTTGTAGAGCGGACGTTTACATAATCTCCATATTGCCGATCTAGATGCTTTCGGTATCGTTTTAGCAGCGTTTTCAACACGTTGAAAGCATATACTTAAAACCTCATTATGGCCTAAAAGGAATTAGAATATGACTCAAAAAAGCGATGATAGAACAGTTAAAATGGGGATGCTGCTAGGGTTTGTTGGAACAACAGTGGTGTTTGTTTTTTTCTATAGTTCTTTGCCTCAAGTTGTTGAGGAGGTTGTCGTAGTAGAGCGACTAAAGCTCGCAATAATGTGCCTTGTTTTTCCTGTTGCACTATTTTTTTTGATGATTGTTAGAATCGGCTCTCAACGTTACGGAAACCCATCAGCGGATCCAACTAAATGTGAAGCAAATACAGAGGGGATGAAGGTTGACCTAAGAGTACTATCTAATACTCATGAGCAGCTGATGATATTCGCTATTAATACATTGGCGCTATCTGTTTTAATTCCTTATCAATTATTGAGCTTGTTGCCCATCTATTCCGGAGTTTTTGTTGCTGGTCGCGTCATGTTTTGGGTAGGTTACAGGCGTAATGTGTTATGGAGAGCGCCAGGGTTTGCAATGTCTACACTGCCTGCAGTGGTAGGATTAGGGTATAGCTGTGTTGCGGTTTTATTATCTGCATTCACAGTTTTTTAATAAAGATGAGCTTGATGTTAATTGTGTTTTTTTAACTGTCGATGTTAGCGCGAATTTTTGACTATGAGTTTAGTGAAGCTTAGAGATCTGCATGCACACGATAGGCTGGCAGTTGTATCTATGCTAGGAGATCCTGCGGTAATGAGGTTTCTGGGGCCTCGTCGTGCTCTTACAGAGGACGAGTCTGATTTATGGTTTAAGCGTGCGCTTGCCAACCCATCTCGCTTTGTTATCGCGGATGTAAATAGCGATGAATTCATCGGATTTTGCGGCATCAAAGAAATTAACGGTGTTATGGATTTCGGTTATTTCATTAGAGCCGAGTTTTGGGGGAAGGGGATTGCCGCCAAGGCCTGTGAGTTGGTCGTGGAAAAGCTAGCCACCGAGGTTGATTGGGAGACTGTCCAGGTTTTCATCACAGAGGATAATGTGGCCAGTATGAGAGTAGTCGAAAAGCTAGGCTGGCAGGTGGTACATAGCGCGATCCAGGATGGAGAGTATGGCCGATACTACCGGATCACTAGGTAACCGGTGACAAGGGATGCTTCTGAAAGTAAGGCTGTAGCAATTGTGGATGTTGAAGCGATACATGAATGGCAGCCTTCTGAAGTGAAGGCTGCTTGTTCAAATGGCTGGGAACCGGGTTATTTGGCTTGGTGTTTGTCAAATGTTCGTCCTATTACCAACAACCCGGTTTTTAACAACGTGGCTGTGCTAGCCAAGAGAAAGCTATAGGAAGTTGAACTGGTGCAATTTTAAGCTTAGCAATTGCCAGCATGGGAACGGCTCTTACTCCGCTGTGATCGCAATGTGGTTCGGGTGAGACGCTACCCGATCCAGCCATCGGCAAACGTTGGGATAATTCGCCAGTGTGAACCCACCATCTTCCGCTACATGGGTATAAGCGAAGAGGGCAATATCCGCGATGGTGTAGCGACCTGCGGCGAACCAGTCCTGCCTTGCCAAGTGATCGTTCATCACCGCTAGCGCTTCGCGCCCCAGTGCTTGTTTACCCGCGAGTTGTGCTTGGCGTTCATCATTCAGGCCAAGGTGAGTCAGCCAGAAGCGCGGTGTGGCGATGTTGGGCTCGTGACTGTACTGCTCAAAGTTCATCCAGCGCAGGGCCTGGGCCTGATCCCAGTGGTCTTCCGGCCAATAATCACTCCCTTGGGCTAGATAGAAGAGGATGGCGTTCGACTCGCTGAGAAAGCGGCCGTCGTCGAGCTCCAGTACCGGAATCTTGCCGGTGGGGTTCTTCTGCAAGAATGCCGGGGTTCGCGTTTCTCCATGCACGATATCGTAATGACGATAGTCATAGGGTCTATCCAGCAAATTCAGTAATAGGCGCACTTTGTAGCCGTTGCCGGAGGGTAGGTAGTCGTGCAAGATCATCGTCGTCTCCTGTGATTTGAACGCGAGGATGGCCGGTCTGGAATGCACACCCAAGCCGCGGAGGACAGTGTTTCGCTTTCCGCGAAGTTCGACAAACGAATAGTACTAATATCAGCCATCAGTGGGGCTGATGGATAGAGGCCTCGTTAAATGGATATGGATCTCCTGCGCACCTATATTGCCGTGGTTGATACCGGCAGCCTTACCCGTGCCGCGCGTCAAGTGCACCGAACCCAGGCCGCGCTCAGCATGCAAATGAAGCGGCTGGAAGAGCAGGTCGGCTGCAGCTTGTTCTTTAAAGAAGGCCGCAATCTAGAGCTCACCAACGAGGGCAAACGTCTTGTCAGCTATGCTCGCCGATTGCTGGCAATGCATGATGAGGCGCTAGTTCAACTGAGATCGAGCGCCGCTTTACCGACGTTGCGTATTGGCAGCCCAGATGACTACGCCCAGAGCCTGCTACCTTTGTTGGTAGATACCCTTCATGACCAACACCCTAGTGTTCAGCTACAGCTGATATGCGCACCTACCATCACGTTGCGAAAGCAGCTGGATGAGGGAGCGCTGGACTTGGCTATCCTGACGCGAGCGGCCAACAGTGATGAAGGTCATGTGCTGATGCTTGATAAGGGAATTTGGATACAGCACCCGGAATTTGACTGGCAGCAGCACGCAACGTTGCCTTTAGCTCTGTATGAAGCCGACTGCAAATTTCACAGCTCGGCTTTGGATGGCCTAAACAAAACACGCCGCTCTTACCGCATTAAGGCGCTCAGTGCCAACGCAGGAGCTTTGATGGGGTTGGTTCGGCAGGGCAAGGCCATCACGGCGGCGGCGACGGCTTCCTTGCCGAGTGATTTGGTCGAAGTCGATGCTGCCCATGAAATGCCGGCACTGCCTAGTATTGATATTGTGCTGGTCAGCTCTTCCTCTGGGCATCCTTTGGTGTCGGTGAGTTGGGCGGGAGAGTTGGCAAAAGCGTTATCGCTTAGGCTGCACGAGACATAGAATGTCGTTGTGTCGCGCGGGCTGTGCAGTTGCACGGGTTGGAGGCGTCATGCAAAAAAGGAGTTATGAATGTCAGAAGGACTATTTTTCCCAGTGATCGAAACCGAACGGCTGACACTGCGGCCATTAGCAACCGATGATTCAGAAAGCCTGCTAGACATATTTTCTTCTCCTGAAGTGATGAAATATTGGAATACGGCACCTTGGTCAGATATTCAGGACGCTTTGGATTTTATTGATGTCAGCAACGCTTCGATGCTGCGTGAAGAGTCACTGGTGCTTGGGATATATCTAAAGTCAACACGTGATCTGGTGGGTAAGTGCATGCTCTTTAGTTATGACAAAGAGTCTAAGCGTGCTGAGGTCGGCTTTGGCTTAGGCCAGCGCTATTGGGGAAAAGGCTATATCCATGAGGCGGGTGTAGCCTTGATACAGTATGGTTTTAATGCACTGGGGCTTCGTCGTATTGAAGCTGAAATTGACCCAGATAATCACGCCTCAGCGAAAGCGCTCGAGAAGCTTGGCTTTACTCTAGAAGGGTTGCTTCGACAGCGATGGGAAGTGAATGGTGTTGTCTCTGATTCCGCCTTATATGGAAGGTTGGTAAGTGACCAGTCGTCAAACTCCCTCGCTTAATAAACCTTCCAGGCCTTGTGTGCGACGGGCACCATGCTTCTACCCTTCGTTATAGATTTTATGATTTTAAAAGGATTATGAAAGTGGATTGCAAACAACGAGTTTCGCGCTGGGTTATGTCGATTTGCTTAATAGCGGTTCCTTCTGTGTTGATGGCTCAGGATGATAATTTGCTTACAGAGGTTGAGCGTATAGAGGAGCAGTTGGATGCACGCGTTGGTTTTGCAGCCTATGACCTGGAAACTGGGCAGCGCTGGGAATACAACGCAGACCAGCTGTTCGCGATGTCCAGCACTTTTAAAACCTTAGCGTGTGCATCGCTGCTGCAGCGTGTGGATGAAGGAAGTGAGCAACTCGAAAGACAAGTGAAAGTATCTGCTTCTGACATTGTCACCTATTCACCCGTTACCGAAGCGTATGCGGATAACCGGGAAATATCGCTGTTTGAACTCTGCGAAGCGACGATGACAACCAGCGATAACACCGCGGCTAACCTGATCTTACAGGCGATTGGTGGACCGCAGGCCGTGACGGCGTTTGTAAGAGAACTGGGTGATAGTGTCACGCGTTTGGACCGCTGGGAGACAGAGTTAAACGAGGCTGCTCCACATGATGAGCGTGATACCTCCACGCCCAATGCAATGGTGAGTAACCTTGAGAAGCTGGTAGTGGGAAACGCGTTATCGCTCCAGTCGAAAAACCAACTGCGTGAATGGTTGGTTAATAATGAAGTGGCTGATGGCTTGTTTAGGTCACAAATGCCTGATGAGTGGGTAATTGGAGATCGAACGGGAGCCGGTGGTTTTGGTTCAAGATCGATTACCGCTGTTATATGGCCGCCTGAGCGCAAGCCTACCATTGTGGCGTTTTATATCACCGAAACTGACGCATCCTTTGAAGAACGAAATAGCGCGATAGCTGAATTGGGCAGTGTGATCCGAGAGGTTGTGGAGACGGATAGCGCTTTGTAATTGTTCAGGCGTCGCTTCGCGGGTGATTGATAGGCCCGCGTATCGCTTTCCCGCAACACTGGTGCGTGCGGCTAGTTGAGAGTGGCGTGGCGGGTGCTTTCCAGTTCTTCAATCATTTTTTTAGCGGCATTGGAAAGCGTACGGCTGGTGTGGACGAGATAGCCCAACGGGCGCTGGATGGGAGCGGTGTCTACATTGAGCTCGATGAGTTCGCTATCGATCATGTTTTCAGGTAGTAGGCTCCAGCCCAGGCCCACGCTACACATCATTTTCAGCGTTTCTAAATAGTTTGTCGCCATGCTGACGGGAAGCTGTAGGCCCACTTCGGCAAAACGTTGGCCAATCAAGGTGCGGGTAAAGGTTTTGGCACCTGGCAGCACGCAATTGAATTCACATAATTCAGTCAAGCTGAGCGGGCTGCTGGTGTGGCGGGTACGCTGCGCCAGTGGGTGGTCGGTGGCGCAGACAAAACACAGCCGGTCGCGCCATAGCTCTACCACGTGAAGCTGTTCAACGGGGTGGGGGGCGAGAGTGACTATTGCCATCTCCAGCGTGCCGTCGACCACGCCTTGGTAGGCTAGCTCTGAGTCCAGAAAGTGCAGGTCTAACGCCACTTCCGGGTGGCGGTGAGTGTATTGCTTTAAAAGCGGGGGCAGTCGGTGTAGGCCGATGTGGTGACTGGTGGCTAGCATTAGCTTACCGCCTACTTGGCCGGAAAGATTGGCGAGTGCTCGGCGGCTGTCTTCCACGGTAAACAGTATGTGCTGTGCTTTGGGAAGTAATACATTGCCCGCTTCGGTCAGCGCAATGCGCCGCCCGATGCGGTCAAACAACCGGGTACCAAGTTGGTCTTCCAGAGTGGCGATGCGTTTGCTTACCGCAGGCTGGGTTAAATACAGTTGTTCTGCCGCGCGGGAAAAGCTCTGGGTTTCGGCAACGGCCAGAAATGCTTGCAGGCTTTGAGTATCCACTTGCGACTCCCTGAACAGGTATTTCTAACTAGGTAGTTAATAGGTGCTACTGAATAAGTATTCCAGTTTGGAATCTAATCTATGAATAACATGAATTGCTTTTATGCGCGACTCGCGTGACACTGCCTGTATAGCCACATAAGCAGCACGTAGAGGCTGCCATACCGAACTAGCAGGGCAATGCCCAGGAGAGCAACATGTCAGGTCAAACGCTTTACGACAAACTCTGGAATCAACATTTGGTGAAACAGCGTGACGACGGCACGGCGTTGATCTATATCGACCGCCAGTTGCTTCACGAAGTCACCTCGCCCCAGGCGTTTGAAGGACTGCGCCTGGCTAATCGCAAGCCTTGGCGTTTAGATGCTAACTTGGCAACGCCTGACCACAACGTGCCTACGACGGTAAAAGAGCGCGCTGAAGGCAATAGCGGTATTAAAGACCCCGTGTCGTTAATCCAAGTACAAACCTTGGACGATAACTGCCTTGAGTACGGCATTGAAGAGTTCAAAATCAACGACCCGCGCCAGGGTATCGTGCACGTGGTAGGCCCAGAGCAGGGCGCAACGTTGCCTGGTATGACCGTGGTGTGCGGCGACTCCCACACCGCTACCCACGGTGCATTTGGTGCCTTGGCCCATGGTATTGGCACCTCAGAAGTTGAGCACGTCATGGCGACCCAGTGCTTGCTGGCGCAAAAAATGAAGAACATGCAAGTGCGCGTGGAAGGCGAGCTTGGCCTGGGCGTGACCGCTAAAGACGTGGTGTTGGCGATTATTGGCAAGATTGGCACCGCTGGTGGTACGGGCTATGCCATTGAGTTTGCCGGTAGTGCGATTGAGTCGCTCTCTATGGAAGGCCGCATGACCGTATGCAATATGGCCATTGAAGCGGGTGCCCGTGTGGGCCTGATTGCCGTCGATGACACGACGATTGATTACCTGGCCGAGCGTCCCTTTGCGCCCACCGCCCAGCAGTGGGAAGCCGCCGTAGCCGATTGGCGTAGCCTGGTTTCCGATGCCGATGCGCAGTTCGATAAAGTAGTTACTCTGCGAGCTGAAGAGATCGAGCCTCAGGTCAGTTGGGGGACTAGCCCGGAAATGGTCACCGGTATTTCCGGTCAAGTGCCAGATCCCCAAGCCGCGCTGGATGACACCGTGCAGCGCAGCCATGCGCGTGCCCTCGAATATATGGGCTTGCAGGCAAACCAGAAAATTACCGATATCAAGCTCGATAAAGTATTTATCGGCTCCTGTACTAACTCGCGTATCGAAGATTTACGCGAAGCGGCCAAGGTAGCGAAAGGCAATAAAGTCGCTGGCTCGATTAAGCTTGCCATGGTGGTGCCGGGCTCTGGTTTGGTGAAACGCCAGGCGGAAGCAGAAGGCTTGGATAAAATCTTTATTGAAGCAGGCTTTGAATGGCGTGAGCCGGGTTGCTCAATGTGCTTGGCAATGAATGCCGACAAGTTGGGCGCTGGTGAACACTGTGCATCAACGTCTAACCGCAATTTTGAAGGTCGTCAGGGTTACGGCGGTCGCACACATCTGGTGAGCCCTGCGATGGCCGCGGCGGCAGCGATTGCTGGTCACTTTGTTGATGTACGTACCTTACCCGCTAACGACACTAGCCACGCGCAGGAGGCCTAAGCCATGAAAAAGTTTGAACGTTTAGAAGGAATCGTCGCGCCGCTTGACCGTGCTAATGTCGATACCGACCTGATTATTCCGAAGCAGTTTTTGAAGTCGATTAAGCGCACTGGCTTTGGCGTGAACTTGTTTGATGAACTGCGCTACCTGGATGAAGGCCAGCCAGGGCAAGACTGTTCGCAGCGCCCGCTGAACCCAGATTTTGTCTTGAACCAACCGCGGTACCAAGGTGCTGAAGTATTGCTGGCGCGCCGCAACTTTGGCTGTGGTAGTTCACGCGAGCACGCCCCGTGGGCGCTCGAAGATTTTGGTTTTAAAGCGGTGATTGCGCCAAGCTTTGCCGATATTTTCTACAACAATGCTTTCAAAAACGGCATTCTGCTGATTACCTTGGAAGAAGACGTTGTTGACCGCCTGTTTGCGGAAGTGGCAGGCAGCGAAGGCTATCAATTAGACGTAGATTTAGAGAACCAGCGGGTCATCACGCCCAGTGGCGAAATTCTCGAATTTGAGGTGGATGCGTTCCGTAAGCACTGCCTGCTGAACGGCTTGGACGATATTGGTATTACCCTGCAGGACGAAGACGCAATTCGCGCGTTTGAAGAAAAACACCGCCAGCAGCGTCCTTGGTTGTTCCGCCAGTCTGCATAAGTGTTCATTCACCTTTAACGTTTGAAATGCTAAGGAAATTGCATGACTCATAAGGTATTACTGCTGCCGGGTGATGGTATTGGTCCTGAAATTGCGGCTCAGGCGGCCCGCTTGCTGAAGGCCTGCCAGGAAGCTGGTTTGGATATCGACGTCGAGGAAGGCCTTGTCGGTGGCTCTGCTTACGATGTTCACGGTGAGCCACTGCCTGCTGAAACGCTAGAAAAAGCCAAGGCAGCCAGTGCTATTTTGCTGGGCGCTGTTGGTGGCCCTAAATGGGACACGCTCGAAGACCTTTCTAAGCGTCCTGAAAAAGGCCTGTTAGGTCTGCGGAAAAACTTAGGTTTGTTCGGCAACCTGCGTCCGGCCATGCTTTATCCGCAGTTGGCTAGCGCCTCTAGCTTGAAGCCGGAGTTAGTGGCTGGGCTGGATATTATGATTGTCCGCGAGCTTACCGGTGGCATTTATTTCGGCCAGCCACGTGGCATTGAAGAGCGCAACGGCGAGCGGGTGGGTTTTAACACCTACATCTACTCTGAAAGCGAAATTGAGCGTATTGGTCGCGTTGCCTTTGAAATGGCTCAGAAGCGCGGCAAAAAACTCTGCTCGGTGGATAAAGCCAACGTGTTGGAAGTCACTATTCTGTGGCGTGAAGTGATGGAGCGTTTAGCACCAGAGTACCCGGATGTTGAACTTTCCCATATGTACGTGGATAACGCCGCCATGCAGTTGGTGCGCGCGCCGAAACAGTTTGATGTGGTAGTGACGGGCAACATGTTTGGCGATATTCTTTCCGATGCCGCTGCCATGCTTACCGGCTCTATTGGCATGTTGCCTTCAGCGTCGCTAAACGAGAGTGGGCAGGGCATGTACGAGCCTTGCCACGGTAGCGCGCCGGATATCGCTGGGCAGAATATTGCTAACCCGTTAGCGATGATGCTGTCGGTCGCGATGATGTTACGCTATTCATTGAATGAAACCGCCATGGCTGAGCGCATTGAAGCCGCTGTTGGCAGTGTATTGGATGATGGCTTGCGTACTGCTGACATTGCCTCTGAAGGCACGCGCCGTGTCTCTACCGATGAGATGGGTGATGCCGTATTGGCGGCCTTCGCAAAAAATTAAATTATGTATAAAGCGTGCTAACTAGTTGACGCTGAAAGGTATTAACAGTCGGCCACCCTAGGGGTGGCCGACGTTGTGTCTAATATTTGTGTATAATATTGCTCTCATTCTTAGTTGGAGGACTTCACATGTTGAAAGTCGGTTTCGTGGGATGGCGTGGCATGGTTGGCTCAGTGCTGATGCAGCGCATGCAGGAAGATGGTGATTTTAACGGTATTGAACCGGTATTTTTCACCACCTCCCAAGTTGGTCAGCCTGGCCCCGATATCGGCGTGGACGTGCCTCCACTGAAAGATGCGTTTGATATTGATGCGTTAAAAGCACTGGACGTGGTGGTGACCTGTCAAGGCGGCGACTATACCAAGCCGGTTTATAAAGACTTACGTGAGGCGGGCTGGAAAGGCTACTGGATTGATGCGGCCAGCACCCTGCGTATGGAAGACGAAGCGACCATTATTCTGGATCCGGTCAATCGTAAGGTGATCGATAACCAGTTAGCGAAGGGTGCTAAAACCTTTGTCGGCGGCAACTGCACCGTGAGCCTGATGCTGATGGGCTTGGGTGGCTTGTTCGAAGCAGACATGGTCGAGTGGATGACCTCCATGACGTACCAAGCAGCTTCCGGTTCAGGCGCCAAGCACATGCGCGAGCTGTTGAACCAGATGGGTCAACTACGCGACAGCGTAGGCGAAGAGCTTAAAGATACCTCTAGCGCGATTCTGGATATCGACCGTAAAGTGACTGCTGCAATGCGTAGTGGTGACTTCCCCACGGATAATTTCGGTGCGCCGCTAGCGGGCAGCCTATTGCCATGGATCGATACCAAGCTTGATAACGGCCAAAGCCGTGAAGAGTGGAAGGGCAGCGTTGAGACTAACAAGATCTTAGGTTTGCAAAATAACCCGATCCCCATCGATGGCCTTTGTGTGCGCATCGGTGCAATGCGTTCTCACAGCCAAGCGTTCACTATTAAGCTGAAGCAGGATGTGCCGCTTGATGAGATCGAAGATCGTATTGCTAAGCATAATGAGTGGGTTCAGCTGATCCCGAATGACAAAGACGCTACAGTTGCTGGCCTAACGCCCGCTGCTGCGACTGGCACGCTGCAAGTACCGGTCGGTCGTCTTCGCAAGCTGAATATGGGCGGCGAATACTTGTCAGCCTTCAGTGTTGGTGACCAGTTGTTATGGGGTGCTGCCGAGCCGCTCAAGCGTATGCTGAAGATCTTACGCGAGCAGTAGAGCACGCCACGCTTAAATAAAGGCGTTGATAAAAACGGGAAGCTGTTCGCAGCTTCCCGTTTTTTTATTCTCTGGGTGTGGTAAAAAGGAGGCAGAGTGTGATTTTGCTAAGTAAATGTAAGAAAGTGTGGCTTGGCCGCAACCAAATAAAAGGCAGCAGAGGCCTTTATGAGAAAACAGTTAACAGGGATGTTGGGGCTATCGCTGAGCGCTATTAGCCCGCTGGCAGTGGCGCTTGGGTTGGGCCAGGCAACGGTAAGTTCGCCGTTAGATGCGCCGCTTGAGGCCACTGTGCCGCTTCAGGAAAGCGAGCGCTTCGCACTGAGTGATTTACGTGTCGACCTGGCAAACGAATCGGCGTTTAGAGCGCTGGGGTTGGAGTGGACACCCCTTACCGCAAGTATCAGTGTTCAGGTTCAAGAGCAGTCTGCTGGGCATCGGCTTTTGCTGCGCTCTTCCCAGGCAGTTCATGAGCCATGGTTGGATCTACTGTTAACGATTTCTTCGCCAGAAGGGCGGCAGACGCGCGCTTTAACGCTGTTGTTTGATCCACCCGAATACGCGTTAGGTAGCCCTATTGACGCCATTGGCTCGGCCGAAGCGACCAGCAGCGCAGCCGCTTCTATGGCATCGGCCGCACGCGATATTGTCTACGTAGCCAGTGGCGATACTCTTTGGAGCGTTGCCGCAAGGGTGAAGCCAGCCGATGTAACCATTCAACAAATGATGACGGCGCTCTTAGCCGCTAATCCTGCTGCGTTTCCCACTGGCAATGTAGATGAACTCCGTGCAGGCCAGACGCTCAATATCCCTACCCGTCAACAGGTTACGTCACGAACGTCCAGCAATGCTGCCCCGGCGATTCAAGCGATGCGTCAGCCTGTAGACCGTCAGGTTGAGCCCCAAGAAAAATCTGAAAGCCTTAGCGATTCGAGCGTGGAGCAGGTGGGCGAGCCAACCCTGGAAAGTGTCGACCAAGGCACTGATTCATCCCCGCAAACATCCGATACTGTCGCCATCGAACAAGTGCTTGCTGAACAGCTGTTGGAGAGCCAGGATAGACTGCTAGCGGCGCTTGACGAGCGCGAAGAAATGCATGAAGAGCTAGTCATGCTGCGTCAAGAGGTGGCGTCGCTAACCCAAGCATTGAGCGCTTCTCAGCGCGAGCTTCAGCAAACTCAAGAAATATCAGATGCGCTGGCGGGGAGTGCCGCGCTGATGGCAAACAGTCATACAGCTAACGAGGTGCCTAACCTGAACCGTTCGCAGAGTGCGTCAGACACGATTGTTGAGCGCATTACTGCCTATCAATGGCCGCTTGCTAGTACTGCGTTAGCGCTTTTGTTGGGAGCGCTAGTCTGGTCTCGCAGACGTCGCGAACGGCAGTGGGAAGATGTTCCGCCCACTTCCTCAGTTTATAACGCTGATACGTTTTCACCTGCTACGTTTTCACCTGCTACGTCTTCATCTACTACGCCTTCATCTACTACTGAACCACCAGCGCGGGATTCATCAACGGCCGATACAGTACCAGCTAACAGTGAGCCAGTACCGATAGTTGAGGCCGAACGGCAGGAGACGTCTTCACCTTCAGTCATGGGGGACAGCCAATCTGGGCGGAAGAGCGTCGAGGAACGCTGGGAAATCGAAGAGGTGGCATTTGAGCCTCGACGTCGGGATAATGGCACACCCTAACTATCTTCTATGTGACGTGGCTTCATGACGCTGTTTTACCATTTTGACGAAACAAAGCCCCTAACGGGGCGCCTAGCGATGGGCATTGAATATGATGGTACGCGCTTTTGCGGCTTTCAGCGTTTGAAACACGCAGCTTCTGTTCAACAAGCGGTGGAAGATGCGCTAGAGAAAGTGGCCAGCGCGCCAGTGCGTATTCATGCCAGTGGTCGAACCGATTCTGGCGTGCATGCCACCCGTCAGATCATCCATTTTGACCCGCCTGTTCAGCGTTCTGAGAAAGCCTGGATTTTTGGCAGTAATACCAATCTCCCGAGAGATGTCGCGGTGCGCTGGGTAAAACCTGTGTCCGATGACTTCCATTCCCGCTTGGGCGCACTTGGGCGTCGTTATCGTTATATTTTGTTGAATCAACTTAGTCGTCCGGTGTTAGAACGCCACAACGTAACCTGGTGTCGAGATCCGTTAGATGCCGATGCCATGCATCGGGCTGCGCAGGCCCTGGTAGGCGAGCATGACTTCAGCAGCTTTCGAGCGGCGGGCTGCCAGTCCAAAACGCCTTGGCGGCAAATGCACTTTGTAGAAGTGAAACGCTATGGGCCAATAGTGGTCATTGATATTCAGGGCAATGCTTTTTTGCACCACATGATTCGCAATATTGCGGGGGCACTGGTTAGCGTAGGGCGCGGTTCACAAGATGAAGGGCACATTGCGCGCCTGCTGGCACTGAAGAATCGCCGAAAAGGCGATGTCACTGCACCGGCCTGTGGCCTTCATTTCGTAGACTCACTTTATGATGAACGATTTGATCTGCCCAAAGAGCCGTTAGGCCCCAACCTGCTCGCATTTACCGGTGAGTGGACCGGGGAGCGTCAGTTACCTGATAATCCGCGCATTGCCGCACGGCGCAAGCTGACGTTTAAGAGTCAGACGCCTTTAAACCAAGAGTCAGCGCCTTCAGAGCAGCAGGAGACCCCATTATGAGCGCGCGTTCTGGTCGTACGCGGATTAAATTTTGTGGCTTAACTCGCCATGAGGACGTCGCGCTGGCAGCATCGCTTGGTGTGGACGCACTTGGTTTCGTGATGTGGCCTAAGAGCGCCCGCAGCATAACGCCTGCTGTGCTGGAAGAGTTGGCAGTGGAAGTACCTGCCTTTGTGACGCGAGTGGGATTGTTTGTTAATCAGCCCGCTGAATTCATTGAGCAGTGCTTACCTTACTTGGATTTAATTCAGTTTCATGGTGATGAGCCAGCCTCGTTCTGTCAGCAGTTTGGACGGCCTTGGATTAAAGCACTGCGCATGCGTGATGATATCGACCTGCATCAGGCGGCGGCTGACTACTCGCTTGCACAGGCGCTACTATTAGATGCCTATCGACCTGGTATCCCAGGGGGAACGGGAGAGACGTTTGATTGGTCTAGAATCCCCGCAACCTTAGAAAAACCTGTTATCCTGGCTGGTGGGTTAACGGCTGATAATGTGGCTTCTGCGGTTAACCAAGTAATGCCTTATGCTATTGATGTCTCTGGTGGTATAGAAATATCTCATGGCATAAAAGATGCCGCGTTAATGGCATCTTTTGTTCAAAATGTGGCGTTAGCCAGCGCCCATTAAGCTCATTGCGTAGCGTACCCAACAGGGTGACTACGCCTCATTGTTAGTTCATTTATTGTTTGCCTGTTCTGGCGATCTTGTGAGGTATGCCTGTGACTGTCTCAGCGACTGAAACCAAGTTCAGCGACCTGACCCGAATGCCGGATGCCCGTGGTCATTTTGGCCCCTACGGCGGCCGGTTTGTGTCGGAAACCCTGAGCTTTGCCCTGGAAGAGTTAGAGCAGACCTACCTGAGTCTGCGTGATGATCCCGATTTCCAGGCTGAGTTTGACCGTGATCTTGCCCATTATGTGGGGCGTCCTTCGCCGCTTTACCATGCAGAGCGTTGGTCACAGTCGCTAGGTGGCGCGCAAATTTGGTTGAAGCGTGAAGACTTAAATCACACCGGTGCTCATAAGGTTAATAACACCATTGGCCAAGCGCTATTAGCCAAAAAAACCGGCAAGCCCAGGGTTATTGCTGAAACCGGAGCAGGCCAGCACGGTGTTGCTACGGCGACTGTGGCAGCTCGCTTAGGCCTGGAGTGTGACGTTTATATGGGGGCGGCAGACGTTCAGCGCCAGAAGCTGAACGTTTATCGTATGCGCCTATTGGGCGCGCGCGTAATCCCGGTCGAGTCAGGCACTCGTACGCTTAAAGACGCAATGAATGAAGCCTTGCGTGACTGGGTCACCAACGTTGATAACACGTTCTACATTATTGGCACTGTAGCGGGTCCGCACCCTTATCCGCAGTTGGTGCGTGATTTCAACTCGGTAGTGGGGCGTGAAGCGCGCCAACAGTCATTAGCGCAAATTGGGCGTTTGCCAGATGCGCTGATTGCCTGTGTGGGCGGTGGTTCCAACGCTTTGGGCCTATTCTATCCCTTCGTCGAAGATGATGCGGTGGCGATGTACGGTGTCGAAGCCGGTGGCGATGGTATCGAAACAGGCCGACATGCCGCGCCGCTTTCGACGAATGCGCCGCGTGGTGTTTTGCATGGTAACCGAACTTACTTGATGTCTGACGAAGCGGGACAAGTGTCAGACACGCACTCGATTTCTGCTGGCCTCGACTACCCAGGGGTTGGGCCTGAACACGCGCTATGGAAAGATGTTGGGCGAGTTAACTACGTAGCCGCAAACGATAAAGAAGTGCTGGAAGCGTTTCGTGAACTGACGCACATGGAAGGGATTATGCCAGCATTGGAATCCGCCCATGCGCTTGCTCATGCGAAGGTGCTGGCACCGACCATGCGCCCTGACCAACATATCGTGGTCAACCTTTCTGGTCGTGGTGATAAAGATATCATGACCGTTGCGAACATCGATGGCATTGAGTTTTAAGGGCTAGCATGAACCGTATTGACCAGCGTTTTTCCGAATTAAAAGAGCAGGGTCGTAAGGCCCTGATTCCTTATATTACCGCCGGCGACCCTGCGCCTCAGTACACTGTGGGCTTTATGCATGCCCTAGTAGAGGCGGGGGCTGATATTATTGAGCTTGGCGTGCCGTTTTCAGACCCAATGGCCGATGGCCCGGTGATTCAAAAGGCCTGTGAGCGAGCGCTTAAGCAAGGCACTCGCTTGGTTGACCTGCTGGATATGGTCGCTGATTTCCGCCAAGTGGATGCTAAAACGCCTATCGTGCTGATGGGGTATCTCAATCCGATAGAGCGGATTGGCTATGAAACGTTTGCTGATAAAGCGGCAAGCGTTGGCGTTGATGGCGTGCTCGTGGTAGATATGCCGCCTGAAGAGGCTGATGAGCTTGGCCCGCTGTTAAAAGCCCGCGATTTAGCAGCGATTTTCTTGGTTGCGCCTACCACTTCCAATGCTCGTGCCGCTACAATATGCGCCCACGGTGAGGGCTATCTCTATTATGTTTCGCTTAAGGGCGTTACCGGTGCTGCTACACTCAATGCTGACGATGTGGCAGAGCATCTCGCGCCCTTGCGCGAAATGACCGATTTGCCATTATGTGTTGGCTTCGGTATCCGCGATGGTGTGACCGCCGCTGAAGTGGCGAAAGTCGCTGATGGTGTGATTGTTGGCAGTGCGCTAGTGAACCGCATTGCAGAGAGCGTTGACGCACCTGAAACCATTGCTGGTCAGCTTAAAAGCGTGTTGGGCGACATGCGCACCGCGATGGATGCCTAAGCGTATCCCCTCATCGTCTACACTGAATTGATTGACGACACTCATCAAGCTTGGCGTTGCTAAGCATGACGTATACGGAAACTTTTTGATATGAGCTGGTTAGACAAGATTGTGCCCTCCATGGGGCGTATCCAGCGTAAAGACCGTCGCGCCAGCGTGCCCGATGGCCTCTGGCGTAAATGTCCCAAGTGCGAAGCGGTTCTCTACCTCCCCGAGCTTGAGAAGCACCACAGCGTCTGCCCCAAGTGCGACCACCATTTACGGTTGATCGCGCGTAAACGTTTGGACTGGTTTTTGGATAAAGAGAATCGCCAAGAGATTGCGGCTGAGATTGAGCCTAATGATCGCTTGAAATTTCGCGACTCTAAAAAATACAAAGATCGCTTAACGGCTGCCCAAAAAGAGACCGGTGAAAAAGATGCGCTGGTTGCTATGCGTGGCGAGCTAGACGGGCTTCCGGTTGTAGCTGTTGCTTTTGAATTTACCTTCATGGGTGGCTCAATGGGGGCGGTTGTGGGCGAGAAGTTTGTCCGCGCGGCAACCATTGCCCTTGAAGAGCGGCTTCCGCTGATCTGCTTTGCCGCTTCTGGTGGGGCACGGATGCAAGAAGCACTGTTTTCACTCATGCAGATGGCCAAAACCTCGGCAGCGCTTGAAAAGCTTAAGCAGTCGGGTGTGCCTTACATTTCTGTGCTGACAGATCCAGTGTTTGGCGGGGTATCCGCGTCGCTAGCGATGCTGGGCGATCTAAATATCGCCGAGCCCAATGCCTTGATTGGCTTTGCTGGCCCGCGCGTTATTGAGCAAACCGTCCGTGAAACGCTGCCGGAAGGTTTTCAGCGCAGTGAATTTCTGCTGGAACACGGCACCGTAGATATGATTGTGCATCGTCATGATATGCGTGCTCGTGTTGGTGGTGTGCTGCGTAAGCTGACGCATAATATCGCGCTGCCTAGCGAAGGTGATGTCAGTGACGACGCATCGATTGACGAGCCGTTGGTTGATGAAGCGCCAATAGCCGATGCTGTAGATGCAACAGACGTTGATACGCCTGAAACGCATAGCGAAGCCAGCACCGTTAAGAGCGACGATTCGACCCGCAATGTCTAAGTCTATAGCCCCTGAATCTTTAGCTTCTGACGCTTTAACTCCTGGGTCTTTAGCCGAATGGCTGCACTACCTTGAAACCCTGCACCCTGTAGGGATTGATATGGGGCTTGAGCGCGTAGCAGAAGTTGCCAAGCGCATGGGGTTGCTAAGTCGACCGATTGCAACACAGGTGATTACGGTGGCGGGTACGAATGGCAAGGGGTCAACCCTTGCCATGATGGATGCTGTCGCACGCACGCACGGCTTGCGGGTAGGTACTTATACTTCGCCCCATCTAGTGCGCTATAACGAGCGCGTGACGATCAATGGTGACTATGCTGACGACCAGCGGCTAATGACTGGTTTCTCTCGCGTAGAGGACGCTAGGCTACAAACGCCTGAAATTAGCTTAACCTATTTTGAGGCGGGAACGCTGTGTGCCCTCTGGTGCCTAGCACAGGAAAACCTCGACTTAGCGCTGCTCGAAGTTGGTCTGGGTGGGCGATTGGATGCCGTCAATATCATTGATGCAGACGTTGCTATTGTCACCACCATTGCTCAGGATCATGCCAATTTTTTGGGGTCTGATATTGCCCAAATTGGCCGAGAAAAAGCAGGCATCTTTCGTGCTGCAAAACCCGCTGTATTGGGCAGTCGACTGCTTCCCAGCAGTGTAGCAGCGGCTGCCAATGCGATTGCCGCTCCTGTTTACTGTCTTGGTGAGGCGTTTAGCCACTCAATTGATGATGACTCTGCCGCTGATAGCCCGTCTGAATGGAGCTGGAGTGGACTGAGCTGCCAGGGAGAGGTTATTTCTCTGACAGACCTTCCTGATCCCGGTTTGCCGATTGATAATGCAGCAACGGCTCTCCAAGCATTGATACTTAGCGGATTAGTGGTGAATGCAAACGCATGCCGCCGTGCGCTTCATGAGGTGCAAGTGCCAGGACGTATGCAGTGGATAGGGCAGTGGTGCTTGGATGTCGGGCATAATCCTCATGCAGCCGATTATGTCGCTAGACGGCTCCCATCGGTGCCTAAAGGTGGTCGGCAGTGGGCGTTGATCGGCATGCTAAATGATAAAGACGCTGATGGTGTTATTAGCGTTTTGCTACCCCGCATTACTGACTGGGTATGCGTGACGTTGGAGGGTGAGCGTGGTCGGTCAGCTGCCGAATTGGCGGCGCGTATCACATCTCTGGGTGGGCGTGTACATCGTTGCGCCAGTTCCCCAGAGGCTGGAGTGCAGATAATGGCTGAGCAGTTGGCACCCTCCGACCGGGTGTTAGTTACCGGCTCGTTTTTTACAGTTGCGGCCTTGTTGGAAATAACACTGCCGCAAGCTTAATCGGCCTAACCGTTGTGCTCGCTAAGCTTGATGGAGAGGGATATGAAATACGGTAAAACGGAACGCATCAGTGGTATTGTCATTTTACTCGCGTTGCTGGCGATTTTCGTGCCGTGGTTGATGAGTGATCCTGCTCCCCGAGAAGAGCGCCCTCAGCCTACGTTTGTTATTGAACGGCCTGTTGAGGCAACACAGCAAGATGTTCCGGTTCCGCAAATGCCGTCATCTATCAACACGTCCTCAAGTGAAGGTCGTTCTGTAGATAGCGCGGCCAATAGTGTGCCAATTGATGCCAATCCAAGACAGCCACAAACCGATCAAGCCAGTAGCTCTAATGCTCAGAGTGCTGGAGCAGATGATCCAATCGCTGAGTTAATGGCTGCCAATAACCGTAATAACGCGTCTACCAGCTCTTCTAACACATCATCGAATGCTGCTGGCCCAACATCTTCTTCCCAAGGCGAGTGGGCCGTTCAAGTAGGCAGTTTTGGTGATGCGGGTAACGCGAAGCGGCTAAGCGATCAGCTTTCTCAGGCGGGGTTTAGCACCTATCTACGCGAGCGTGATAATAACCTCACCTCTGTTTATGTTGGACCATATGCGACGTCTGAAGACGGCGAGTCTGCGATGGCGATTATTAAACAGCGTGCCAATGTACAGGGCCTGTTAGTGCGAGTGAGAAATTAACTTATGGCACTTACTTGGATAGACGCGCTTTTCCTGGCGGTGTTGGCACTTTCCATGCTGGCCGGCTTTATGCGCGGATTTGTCAGGGAAGCTCTTGGGCTGGCCGCATGGGTAGTCGCATTGTTGGTAGCGCGCGTCTTGGCAGAGCCGGTAGCAGATCTAATGAGCGGGTTCATCGACAGTTTCGATGCGCGCTTAGTGCTGGCATTTATTTTAGTGATTTTTGCGGTCATTTTACTTTGCGGGATTGTGATCCGCCTTGTTCATGCGGCGGTAGAGTGGGTCGGTATGGGGTTGCTTAACCGCTTTGCCGGCGCTGCCTTTGGGCTTGCTCGTGGCGCTGTCATTTTATTGGTGGCAACCGTCCTTATTACACTAACGCCCTTGGCTGAGTTACAGGCTTGGCAAGAAGCTGAGCTACGGCCGACGTTTATTGAGCTGCGCGATTGGGCGGTAAGCCAGTTAGATCAATGGGAACGGGAGCTACCGCAAGCACCTGACTCGCTCCGCGATATTTCGTTGCCAGATTTCGGCGCTCAGGAAGAGCCAGTTCCACAGTCTTTTACGCCAACATCTGAAAATGGTGGCCAGTGAGTGCGCTGTTTAATGATGGCGCGACGTGATGTTTAGTTAGTAATACAGTTAGCTGCTGTCTACCAATGCCCGCTTTTGCGACCGAGAAATAGGCAGTGGCTTGCATTCGTTTGATGAACGTACGGGTTTGCTACGGTGAACCATGGCACTAAAGCGAGGTAACTTGAATGTGCGGTATAGTGGGCCTTCTGGCCAAGCAGGCGGTAAATCAGGGAATCTATGATGCTCTGACCGTACTTCAGCATCGGGGTCAGGACGCTGCCGGCATGATGACTTGGAGCGAGGGACGCTTCCTACTGCGCAAGAGTAATGGGCTGGTTCGAGATGTGTTCCATACCCGCCACATGGCTCGCCTAAAAGGTAACCTTGGCATTGGTCACGTGCGTTATCCAACCGCAGGTTCCTCTAGCGAAGCTGAGTCTCAGCCGTTTTATGTCAACTCCCCCTACGGTATTGCGCTGGCTCACAACGGTAACCTGACTAACTCTGATCAGTTAAAGCAAGAACTTTTCTCGACGGACCTTCGTCACATCAATACCAGCTCTGATTCTGAAGTGTTGCTAAACGTATTTGCCCATGAGTTGGGTAAACAGGGTTTGCACCTGGAAGCTGAGGATATTTTTGATGCCGTTCGTAGAGTGCACCGGCGCTGCAAAGGCGGCTACGCGGCGGTCGCGATCATTAACGGTTTTGGTATGGTGGCATTTCGGGATCATCATGGCATTCGTCCTGTAGTGTTTGGTACTCGCCAAAGTGACGAGGGGCAGGAGGTCATGATTGCTTCGGAATCTGTCGCCCTAGATGTCGGCGGCTTTGAGCTGGAGCGTGACCTTTCGCCCGGTGAAGCGATTTTTGTCGACATGCAGGGGCAGATTCATACTCAGGTCTGTGCTGATCGACCTGTGCTGCGTTCCTGTATTTTTGAGCATGTCTATCTTGCGCGCCCCGACTCTATTCTTGATGGTGCCTACGTGTATGGCACGCGTATGCAGATGGGGCGCAAGCTTGGCGACCGCATTCTTAATGAATGGCCTGATCACGATATTGACGTTGTTATCCCAATTCCCGATACGTCGCGCACTTCTGCCCTTGAGATGGCGCAGCACTTAGGGGTGACCTATCGCGAAGGGTTTATGAAGAACCGCTATATTGGCCGCACGTTTATTATGCCTGGCCAAACGCAGCGTAAAAAATCGGTGCGTCAAAAACTGAATGCCATTGATGTCGAATTCAAAGGCAAAAATGTGCTGCTGGTGGATGACTCTATCGTGCGTGGAACCACCTGTAAGCAGATTATTCAGATGGCGCGCGATGCAGGGGCCCGTAAAGTGTATTTCGCTTCTGCTGCTCCGCCCGTTCGCTACCCTAATGTCTATGGCATTGATATGCCTGCGGCAAAAGAACTGATTGCGCATGGCCGCACAGAAGAAGAGGTTGGTCAGCTGATTGGTGCGGATCGAATTTTCTATCAAGACCTGGAAGATTTGAAAGCGGCTTGCCGTGAGGTTAATCCTGAAATGGATGAGTTTGACTGCTCTGTCTTCGACGGCAACTATGTCACTGGTGACATTGATGATGCCTACTTGGCGGTGCTTGAAGCGAGTCGTAATGACGCAGCCAAAGATCAAAGTGCGGGTGATCATGCGCTAGTGGGTATGCATAACCAAGATGATGACGATCTTGACGACTAATGCCGCGGATTAATAGCTCGTATTACAACTTTTATTGACGTTTTAAAGGTGCTCAGCCATGCATGATGATAGTCACCAGGACGATTGGTCGCTAGAGACCCTTGCCATTCGCGCGGGCCATCACCGTACGTTTGAGCAAGAGCATGCCGAGCCCATTTTTCCCACTTCAAGCTTTGTTTACGAAAGCGCGGCTGAAGCCGCGCGCAAGTTTGGGGGGCAGGAGCCGGGCAACGTCTATTCACGCTTTACTAATCCTACTGTGCATACGTTCGAGCGCCGTTTGGCGGCGCTTGAAGGTGGTGAGCGGTGCGTGGCAACAAGTTCGGGTATGTCGGCCATTTTATCGACGGCGTTGGCACTGCTAAGTGCCGGCGATGAAATCGTTGCATCGCGCTCGCTGTTTGGTTCTACCGTGAGTTTGTTTGACAAATACCTGGGCAAATTTGGTATCACGACTCGTTATGTAGAACTATCTAACGTTTCTGCCTGGGAAGAGGCCATCGGCCCAAATACCAAGCTGTTGTTTGCGGAAACACCGTCCAACCCGCTGTCTGAAGTCGCGGATATTCCAGCATTAGCCGAACTTGCTAAGCGAAGTGGTGCATTGTTGGCGATTGATAACTGCTTCTTAACACCGGCACTTCAGCAGCCAATTGCGCTTGGCGCTGACTTAGTCATCCATTCTGCAACGAAGTATCTGGATGGCCAGGGACGTGCTATTGGTGGCGCGGTGGTTGGTAAACACGACGTGCTGGAAGAAGTGTTTGGTGTGGTACGTACTTGCGGGCCTTGCCTGAGTCCCTTTAATGCGTGGATTTTCACCAAAGGGCTTGAAACCTTATCGTTGCGCATGAAAGCACATTGCGAGAATGCGCTGACTTTGGCGCTCTGGCTAGATCAACACCCGGCCGTTAATAAAGTGCACTACAGTGGCTTAGAAGCCCATCCTCAGCATGCGCTTGCCAAAAAACAGCAGCAAGGGTTTGGTGCCGTATTGGGCTTTGAGGTGAAAGGTGGCCAGGAGGGAGCTTGGCAGGTCATTGACGCCACCAAAATGCTGTCTATAACGGGTAACCTCGGAGATGTTAAAACCACCATTACCCATCCAGCCACCACAACGCATGGACGTCTCTCCGATGTGCAGAAAGAAGCCGCAGGTATCGCCCCTGGGTTGATTCGCGTAGCGGTGGGGCTGGAAAGCCAGGCTGACATTCAGCGCGATCTTGCCGCTGGGTTGGATGCTTTGGCGGCTGGCTGAGCGATTCAAATAGCGTTTTGATAAGCCGGTCATTCGTGGCCGGTTTTTTTATTGCTTGCTTCGCTGACGGCATTTTTGTAACTACGGCATTTAGCAATGTTTTTAACAAACGTTTTTTACGAATGGTGTGTTCTGCTTTTTTCAGCAGTGTTTTGATCATTAAGACGGTATGCTTTAGGTAGAAATGTGCTTACAGCGGGCATGAACAATCGCTGTTTAGAACGAGGAAAGCAAGGATGTGGCGGAACACGCAGAGTGGATGGGGAGTCATTAGTATTGCTCTTCACTGGCTTAGTGCACTAACGATTGTGGGGTTGTTTGTTCTTGGCTGGTGGATGACAGATCTTGGTTACTACGATACATGGTATAACCAAGGGCCGTGGGTGCATCGCTCGATTGGTATCTTGTTGTTAATTGCTACCTTTGCTCGCTTGATATGGCGCTTAATTCAACCAACGCCTCATGCAGAGGGTAGTCGCTTTGAACGCCTAGCTGCCCATGCTGGCCACATAATGCTGTATGTCTTGTTATTGTTAGTGCTTGTTAGTGGCTATTTGATTTCTACCGCCAATGGGCGCGGAATTAGCGTGTTTGACTGGTTTGAAGTGCCAGCACTGCTTCACGGGCTTCCTGATCAAGCTAGTCTGGCAGGCGATGTTCACTGGTACAGCGCCCTGGCGCTTATGGTATTGGCTGCAGGGCACGCGCTAGCCGCGATGAAGCATCATTGGTGGGATCGCCACTCGACACTTGTGCGGATGGTTAACCCTGCTCATGGCCGCAAGCGATAATGGAATTTTTTTGTCCACTGCGCTGATAGTTTGCTCGTAGTGTTTATTAGGAAAATAAAGGAGATTTCCACGATGTTAAAGAAAACCGCTTTTGCTACTGCAATTGCCGCCGCTTCGCTAGCGACGTTCAGCCAAGCGCAAGCAGCAGAATATCAAATTGATACTGAAGGCCAGCACGCCTTTGTTCAATTCAAAATTAGCCACCTCGGCTTTTCCTATATTCTGGGTACTTTCGAAGAGTTTGACGGTCAATTTTCATATGACCCCGAGGATTTAGAAGCCTCTTCTGTAGAAATGGAAGTGCAGGTGGGCAGCCTGAGCACTAATCATGCAGAGCGTGATCGTCACTTCTTAAGCAGCGATTTTCTTGATGCCAGCGAATTTCCTACGGCAACTTTCACTTCAACAGGTTTTGAATCAACGGGTGAAAATGAAGGCGTCGTAACTGGTGAGCTAACGCTTCATGGTGAGACACAGGAAATTGAAATGCCTGTTACCTTGATGGGCGAAGGTGATGACCCCTGGGGCAATTACCGTGCAGGTTTTGAAGGAAGCACCATGTTAACGCTGGGTGATTTTGGTATTGATATGAGTGACTTCCCAGAAGCGATGCACGAGCTGGAGCTTTACGTGACGTTTGAAGGCATTCGTCAGTAAGCGAGCGTAAGCCGAAAGCGCCATCACCCTTGCCTGGGTGGTGGCGCTTTTGCGTTGGGAGTTACCAGAAACAACTTACATCTCGTAGGTTGCAAGTATTGTTAACTAGGTGGCGTTCACCGCTATCTACTCTGTTTTGAGGATTTCTCTTTGGCAGCGGTCATTATGCAGCAACGCGAGCTGGCGATAACCTTATGGCGTCAAACGTGGCCGATGGCCATTGGCGTGTTGGCGCTATTGGGTTTCCAGCTTGTAGATAGTGCTTTTATTGCCCGTTTGGGAACAGCGCCCTTGGCCGCTCAGTCGTTTACCTTTCCTTTGTCATTTCTGATTATTGGTATTCAAGTGGGAATGGGGATCGCGATTGCGGCGCTTATTTCCCGCGCCCTAGGCGCTGGAGAAGACGTTCGAGCGAAGCGGTTAAGCAGCCTTGTGCTAATTGCCGGTGGGCTTGTCATCGGCCTACTAGTCATCGCGCTTTGGTTTCTTCAAGTGCCCATATTTAGGCTGTTAGGTGCCGATGATAGCGCGCTGGTTTATATACGCGCTTACTGGGGGCCACAGCTATTTTCAGCTTGGCTAGGCGCGCTGCTCTATTTTATCTATAGCGTGTTTCGTGCTCACGGCGATACACGGCTGCCAGGTAAGATGATGGTGCTCAGTAGCCTTATTAACCTGGGATTGGACCCGCTATTTATTTTTGGTATTGGTTCTTGGCAGGGCTGGGGGCTAGCGGGCGCGGCTTGGGCGACCGCCATTGCATTTTTTGTGGGGCTGTTATTCAGCAGTATTAAACTAAAGCATCGAAAGTGGACGACGAATACCGCACTTTGGCAAGAAGCTAGGCGCTCGTGGCGGCTTTTTACCGGTATCGCTGCTCCCGCGATGGTTAGTCAGTTAATGCCGCCACTGGCGGCGATGTTGGCGATTGCGGCTGTTGCTAGCCTAGGAGATACCCAGGTGGCGGCTTGGGGGCTTGCCAGCCGTCTCGAAACGGTTTCGCTGATGGTGATATTGGCGATGACGATGTCGCTACCACCATGGCTTGGGCGTTGCTATGGTGCGGGCGACTGGGGACAGATTCAGCAGCTGATGCGCTTGGCAGTGAATGTCGCGTTGATATGGCAGCTTAGCCTGGGGCTGTTGCTGGCGCTGGCTTCACCCTGGGTGGCTATGGTGTTAGCCGGGAACCAGGAGGTGCAAAGTGAGCTCGCGTTGCTAATTCGCTTTTTGTTGCCAAGTTATGCTGCGCTGGGTGTGTGTATGCTGGTGGTGTCTGCAGGTAACGCGCTTGGCTGGCCACTTAGAGCAATGCTGCTTTCAAGCGCACGCTTGTTTACTTGCTATCTACCATGTTTATGGTTGGGTGCGCAGTTGTTTGGCTGGACAGGCTTAGCCGCTGGTGCGGCATTGGGTAACGTGTTGGCAGGTATGGTTGCTTGGATAGTGCTCAAGCGCATTTTATCCCGCCCGCATCGGCAGGCGGGATTCAGCAAGTAATGCCGTTTAGTGCTTCTTAGGGGCTTCCTGGAATGAGAAGTACATAAACAGTAATGCCATGCCCAAGTAACCCATGACAAATTCAGGCGCCGCGTTAAAGGCCAGTTTTGGGGCGTGCATCAGTCCTACAAATGAGAAGCCTGCGGCAATGGCGGCGAATGCGGCTGCACGCCGGAACTGATGGTCGATCACCGACACTGTCATTGCCCCTAGGAAGATGGCCATAAACATCGCACCTTGTCCCATGACAACAATGGCACTGGAAATATCGCTGACGACGTCACCAGCACCCCGGTTGAAGCGTGTCATCACGTAGTTGGCAAAGTAGGGCAGCATCGCCAGCGCAATGGCCGGATAATAGCGGGTATCGTTCGCTTGAAACGCAGTGGCTATCATCGACATGCCGACAAATACCAAGATAGGGGCCACTACTGAGACCGGAATAATGGCCGCTAAGGCAGCGATCAGGCCAAACATGGTGGCGAGGGCATAAACGGCACCGTTTAAAATGCTGTAGCCTCGTCCTGCGCCCATCCATTTCGCGCCCACCGTGGCGATATAAACAGTTGTCGGGAATACGCCGCCAAATAGAGCGCCGATCATCGTGCCTGCTCCATCCACTGCCTGGCACTCACGCACATCGTATTTGTCGCCAGCCGCTTCCATCGCTTCAACGTTATTCATGGTTTCAATAGCGTTATAGAGGGTGATGGGGAGCACGATGGTAAGTACCGCCAGCATGCCGCTAAACAGCAAGCCCAGCCCTTCATACCATGCCAAATTAGGCAGCAGGGGGTAGAACCCTAAATGGGTAAAAGCATCGCTAAAGCGTTCGCTGCCCGCATCGCCAATCAAATATGCCATCGCAGTACCGACCACAATGGCAAACAGCGATGTCGGTAGCTTAAACGGCATGCTGACGCGGGCCACAAGACCAACAATGATAATGCCGAGCACCAGCAGTCCAATGATAGGCATTTCCAAGGTCTTAAATAGCATCTCGCCGGCAATAAAGGTGAGTGCGACGCCAGCAACAGCGCCCAACATGGCGGCCCGTGGGAGGTGATACTGCACCCAGCGGCCAACGATGCTAATTAAGGCTTCTATTGCGCCACTAATAAAGCAGGCGGCCACGGCAACTTTCCAGGCTAACTCCGCGTCACCGGTTAACTGCTTGGCGGGGAGCAATACGCCGAATAGAAACACAAACATGACCGGTGTGGAGATGCCGTAGGAGAGCGCGGTGACATCACTGCGGTTTTCTTTTCGTGCGAGCCTAGCGGCACTCCATGCGTAATAAAAATTACCTGCCATGACTGCCACTGCGGCACCAGGCAACACCTGACCATACACAATGGATGTGGGGAACCCCATGCCCAGCATGGTAATTGCGATAATGACAAAGTTGGCAATATTGTTTTGAAACAGCGCGAAGAACGCGTCGGTGTCTTCTTTTTTGTACCACGGATAGTGAGTGCCGACAGCCGCCATGTTAGGCCTCTTAGTTATGGTGTGTTGTATACAAGGCTATGCTGAGTGTGCCGAAGATTTGACTGATCGGTCAAGCATTGCGTTGTAGCGGACGCCGCACGGGCGCCCCAGGCTCTGGCGGCAAGCGGGCAATTGTACATAACAATCGCTTGCCTGTTCAGTGGCTTATCTTCAATTCATCTACAAAAACGCCCAGGCAATTTGCCTGGGCGTTTTAGCTGTTGACACTAAGGTTAACAACTCACTGGCGTTATTCGTTAACGGCAGCGATGGCCTTAGCGAGGTAAGGTAAATTCTCGTGTGAGAATCCTGCAACGTTGGCACGGCCAGAGCGCACCATGTAAATACCGAACTCATCACGCAGGCGGTCTACTTGCTCCGGAGTTAAACCGGTGTAAGAGAACATGCCGCGCTGCTCTGCAACGCATGCATACTTTTCAGCAAGGCCGTAAGGCTTAAGGGCTTCAACGAAGTCGCGACGCAGCGTATTGATGCGATCACGCATTTCGGTCAGCTCTTCACGCCACATTGCAGACAGCTCAGCGTCGTGGAGAATTTCGCTAACAATCGCGCCGCCGTGGGCGGGAGGGTTAGAGTAATTCTCACGGGCCACAATGGCAGCCTGAGAGCGAACGTTCTCCATCTGCTCGGCGTCTTTTGCAATTAGGATCAAGCAGCCAGTGCGTTCGCAGTAAATGCCAAAGTTCTTTGAGCAGGAGCTGGTGATGATAACTTCATCAAGGTTTTCGGCCAGCAGACGAACACCATAGGCATCTTCGTCCAGGCCTTCCCCGAAACCTTGGTAAGCAAAGTCAACCAATGGCAGTAGTTTGCGCTCGCTCAGTACTGCCATTACTTCATGCCACTGATCTTTAGACAGGTCAAAGCCGGTCGGGTTGTGGCAGCAGGCGTGAAGCACCACAACGTCGCCTTCAGGAATCTTTTTCAGTGCCGCTAACATACCATCGAAATCAAGGCGGTTGTCAGCATCAACGTAGGGGTACTTGTGAAGCTCGATACCTGCAGCGGTGAAAATGCCGTGATGGTTTGGCCAAGTAGGATCGCTGACCCAGATTCCTTTTCCAGGAAGCTGGTGAGCAATAAAGTCAGCGGCTAAGCGTAGTGCACCTGTTCCACCAGGAGACTGGGTAGCGCTCGCGCGGTTGGCTTTCAATACGGAAGAATCTGCACCTAATACCATAGGCAGCACAGCATCACCGTAAGCAGGGGCACCGTGAGAGCCAATATAGGTCTTGGTGGTTTCATTCTTGAGCAGGCGAGCTTCTGCTTCCTTGACAGCGCGCATGACCGGCGTATTGCCTTGTGCATCGCGATATACGCCAACCCCTAAATCGACTTTCTGGGGATTGGTGTCTTTTTTGAAAGCTTCGATCAGCCCGAGAATGGCATCTCCTGGGACTCGCTCAATTTGCTCAAACATTTATTCGGCTACCTCGTCGGTTCTGGCGGCAAGAATGAAATCATTAAGATGCAGGCCCTTTATTGCATGAGACCACCATGTCACGGTGGTTTTACCCCACTCAGTAACAATGACAGGATGGTGCCCAGCCTGCTCTGCTATATCGCCAACGCGCTGGGTGAATGCCAGGGCATCGGCAAAGTTGCGAAACGTAAACTGTCTCGTCAGCTTCATGATGCCATCGTGGTCAACAATCTGCCACTCTGAAAGCGCTGCTAGATGGGGTTGGCATGCGCTATAAGTGAGCGGTATGGCATTACCACTGCAAGGTTCGCAGGTTTTCTGAGCTAGCGTTGTCATGGGTTGCCTCCTTTGGGTATTGCTCAAATCAGGATAGAAGGCATACGCAGTCGCGACCAACCTCTTTCGCGCTGTATAACGCTTGATCAGCGCGCTCTATTAAGTTGGCTAAAGGCTCACCGCACCGATACTCCGCTACACCAATGCTCACGGTTACTTGGCCGGCACCGATTCCAAAATCGTAGCTTGAGATGGCATGCCGGAGACGGTCAGCGAGTTTATGGCATTGTTGCAGCGGTGTAAGCGGCAACACGACCATAAACTCTTCACCGCCAAGTCTTGCCACCATATCTTCGCAGCGCAGGAGTTGCTGAGTTTGCACGGCAAGTTGTTCAAGTACGCTATCGCCCTGCAAGTGTCCCCAACGATCATTGAGCTGTTTAAAATGATCTATATCTACCATCATGATAGATAAAGGCGTCCCATGCCGCGTGCTTAATGAGGCTAGGTGCGTTAAGTGCACCATGAGTTTGCGACGGTTAGGCAATCCCGTTAAAGGGTCGGTGTCGCAGAGTTTTCTTAGTCGCTGCTCTTCAGCGACTTGATCAGTAATATCCATCATGATGCCGCTCCAGCGAACACCATTGGATGCCGGGGAGGGGTTAGCACTTACCGCAATCCAGTGCGGCTTTCCTTTAGGGAAGGGGAGGCGGAAGCGAGTCGTGAGCGGTAGCATCCAGCGTGCAGATCGCTCAATAGATGACATTATTTTGGGGTGATCGTGACCGGTTAGGTGTTCAATAAGTTGGCCAGCGTCATGCGCTAATTGTTGTCGGTCGATGTGTGCCAGCGCCTCGTCCCCGCCTTCCAGGTAGGGAAAGTGCATACGGCCGCAGTGTGATCGATAGAATTGAAAAATAACCCCAGGTATCTGGGATATCAGGCTATCAGTACTTTGCGGTACTGGGGCTGTATCATTCACGAGCATGCGTGAAGCTCCAAAGCATATGCCAAATAAAAGTTAATCGTAAAGGTTAGCCCTAAAAACGTAACTAATATGTAAGCCATTACTGACAATGCTTGCTTTTTTTAAAATCAATTGATCTATATATATTCTATAAAGGAATTTTGGTGTGACGTTCAGTGTCTTCCATAGAAACTTTGGCGCGACACAGGAAGGCCTATTGCTTTTTAATAGATTGGATCATTTTTTATTGTCGGGGTGTTTCTTTGAGCGAAGTAAAAGCAGCCACTATAAAGACAGGCCACTCGGCTAGCGCTCAAAAAGTTGGCGGTGGTTTGGTAAGTTTGGTCGGTGCTGGCCCAGGGGATCCAGAGCTATTGACGTTGAAAGCGTATAAGCGGCTTCAGGTAGCAGAAGTGGTGCTCTACGACCGCCTCGTTAGCGATGAAGTGCTAGCCCTGATTGGGCCTAAGGCTGAGCGGTTTTACGTTGGCAAGGCGAAGGCGTTGCACAGCGTCCCTCAAAATGAAATTAACCAGACATTGGTGGCTTGGGCCAGGCAAGGTAAGCAAGTTGTGCGTCTCAAGGGGGGAGATCCCTTCATTTTTGGCCGAGGTGGAGAAGAATTAGAAACGCTCATGGCTGAAAATGTGGTGGTAGAAGTCATCCCGGGTATTACAGCGGCATCCGGTTGTGCCGCTTATGCGGGCATTCCTCTGACACACCGAGACCATGCGCAGTCGGTTCGCTTAGTCACGGGCCACTTGCAACATGGAGAGAGCACGCTTGATTGGCAAGCGTTAGCTAGCCCTGGACAAACCTTGGTATTTTATATGGGGCTGAGCAACTTAGAGGCCATTTGCCAGGCTTTGATGGACCATGGTCTCGCATCCAGCACCCCTTTGGCGCTGATTGAACAGGGCACAACACAGCACCAATGTACGCATATTGGTTCTTTGCAACAGCTGCCTGAAGCATTTCACCAAGGTGAGATTACACCGCCTACGTTATTGATTATTGGTAGTGTTGTGTCGTTACACGCCACGCTTTCTTGGTTTGAGGTTGCCGCTGCGGATGCGATAGGCTTTAAGGAAAGTAACCACTAGGCTAACCAACAAGCGGCTAACCGTATGGGCCGTTAGTCATATACGTTGTTCGCTGGCTAGATGTTGCTAGATGTGTATGCTAGTAAAAGAATGTCAGGTGCTAAATGTCTATCAACGCTGCTGATATCGGTAGCCTAATAAAGAAGAGAGGGACGCAGTATGCCAGAAGCAAACCACTCGGATAATCAAGCGCCAGCGAGTAAGCCAGACATGAAAACGCTGTTTAAAGACAACCGTGTCAAAGGTATTGCTGGTATTGCCGCCATTGCTGTTATTTGGGCAATTATGGCGCAATCGAACTCGGGCACACGGCAAGAGCGTGTCGAAACGTTAGAGGGCCAGTTAGCCAGCGTCGAGCAAGATAATAACCAGCTTAGCCAGCGAATTGCGGAAGTTGAGCAAGCTGAGACCGATTTAAGTGCAATGCGTGAGGAAATGGCATCGCTGGAAGAACAGCAGGCTCAGGCACAAAGCGATCTAGAGTCCGCTCAGGGTGAGACAAATGCGGTGCAATCGCGTCTTGAAGAACTAGTCGCCGAGCGTGATGCACTTCAGCAAGAAGTCGATGCGTTAAGCGAGCAAGTAGAGAGCGCTGAAGCTGACCTGCAATCACTAAAAGAAGAACGTGATCAAGTGGTAAGCGCGCGAGACCAAGCTGAGTCTGCTCGCCAGGAAGCTGAAGAAGCTCGTCAAAGTGCCGAAGAGTCCCGCCAAGAAGCGGAGTCGGCACGTCAGCAAGCTGAACAAGAGCGTCAGGAGGCCGTTGACGAGCTTCGTGCCGCTCAAGAGGAACTGTCGGGTTTAGAAACCCAGATTAGTGAAGCTAGCGAACAGCTGTCCGGTACTGAGGAAGAGGTGTCAGCCGTTCAAAGTGAATTAGATAATTTGCAAAGCGAGCGTGACTCGCTCACCAGTGAGCGGGATGAGTTGCAAAGCGAGGTTGATTCGTTAGCTCAACTGCGTGAAGAAGAGCAACAGAGCCTCGACCAAGTGCGCAGCGAGATGGATGATCTCATGGTCGCGCTGGATATTGGTCGTGAAGAAGTAGCCAATGTTGAAAGTGATATTGAAGCCCGTGAAGGTCAGCTTGCACGCCTGGAAACCCAGCTTAGTGACTGGCGTGACGAGCTTTCTTCGTTGGAGGGTCGCTTACATGTAAACGATGCGGCGAATGACGAAGTGCCTTCTTTGACAGATGAAGAGAGTGACAGCGCTGATTCGAATGGTTCTGAGCAAGCTGAAGAAGCAAGTTCTGAAGAGCAGGGCCAACAAAACAGTAACTGATCTATACACTTGATCGTGCGCTGATTGCTAGCGTAATAAAGCGGATGTAGGCAGCCCCTGCATCCGCTTTTTGCATGTTGGTTTAGAAATGGGCCGCCTAGGAGTATCATTCAAACCACGGATAGATTAGTCGCAATAGACAGGAGTGCCATTGATGGACGGTGTAAAACATATAGTAGCAGTGGCATCGGGGAAAGGTGGAGTCGGCAAATCGACCGTTACTGTGAACTTGGCACTAGCGCTTTCTGCCCAGGGGTATCGTGTTGGCGTACTGGATGCTGATATTTACGGCCCTAGCCAAGCGCAAATGCTGGGTGTTAAAGAAGGCGTGCGGCCTCAGGCGACGGAGGACAATAAGTTTCTGCCGCTAGAAGCGCACGGCCTTCAAGCGATGTCGATGGCCTTTATGGTTAACACCCGTGAGGCGATGGTCTGGCGTGGCCCGATGGTCGTTGGTGCGTTTCAGCAAATGCTGACACAAACCCAATGGGATAATCTGGATTTCCTGCTGATTGATATGCCGCCAGGTACCGGCGATATCCAGCTGACGCTGGCGCAAAAAGTGCCTGTTTCAGGCGCCGTGATTGTCACCACGCCTCAGGATATTGCGCTCCTTGATGCCCGCAAAGGCATTGAGATGTTCCGTAAGGTCAATGTGCCAGTGCTTGGCGTGGTAGAGAACATGAGTCTTTATCATTGTGAAAATTGCGGCCACGAAGCGGCTATTTTTGGTACCGGTGGCGGCGATCGCATCGCGGAAGAGTATGATACGACAGTTCTTGGGCGGTTGCCGTTAACGCTCTCTATTCGTGAGCTAGCTGACTCTGGTCGCCCCAGCGTGATTTCTGAACCCGATAGCTCAGTGAGTCGCACGTTTGCAGATATTGCCAAACAAGTGGCGCAATCGGTAAATGCCAGCCATAGCGGCGGCCCCACTATTTCTTTTAGCGAGTGATGACGTAACAAATGAGTATTAAATCTGATAAGTGGATTCGCCGCATGGCACAAAGCGATGCCATGATTGAACCGTTTGAAGCTGAGCAGGTGCGCTATGTGAATGATCAGCGCGTTATTTCTTATGGCACGTCGAGCTACGGTTACGACGTTCGCTGTGCCGATGAATTTAAAGTGTTTACCAACATACATTCGGCTATTGTCGATCCCAAAGCGTTTGATGACAAAAGCTTTGTCGATGTTAAGGGTGATGTGTGTATTATCCCGCCGAATTCCTTCGCATTAGCACGCACGGTTGAGTATTTTCGTATTCCGCGCAGTGTGCTGACGATTTGCCTTGGAAAATCCACTTACGCGCGCTGTGGCATTATTGTCAACGTAACGCCGCTTGAGCCAGAGTGGGAAGGGCATGTGACGCTTGAATTTTCAAATACTACCAACCTGCCTGCCAAGATTTATGCCCATGAAGGGGTAGCTCAGATGCTGTTCCTTGAGTCGGATGAGATGTGTGAAACATCTTATAAAGATCGCGGTGGTAAATATATGGGACAACGAGGCGTTACGCTGCCTCGCACCTAATATCCGCAAGCTAAACGAAAAACGCCTTACGCGCTAATAGCGGTAAGGCGTTTTTTATGGTCAGAGCAGTGACGTCTAGGTGTTTTCGTCAAACTCTTCGTCTAGCTCTTCTGCAGCATCTGTGTGGGAGAGCCGCATACCATGGGGGGGCAGGGGGTGGCCATCCATGGTGGCGTTTCCAGCGCTATATTGCAGGCGGCCTTGCAGAAACCACTGAACGGCAATTGGGAAGATTAGGTGTTCACGAGCGTGCACCTTCTCCTTAAGCGTCTCAACGGTATCTTCATTTGTAACGTTCAGTTCTGCTTGCAGCACAACGGGCCCACCATCTAGCTCTTCAGTGACAAAATGCACGCTACAGCCATGCTGTTTGACACCGTCTGCCAGCGCTCGAGCATGGGTATTTAACCCTTGATAGGCGGGCAGTAGTGAAGGGTGGATATTGAGCATTTTGCCTAAAAAACGCTGCACAAAGCGGGGCGTCAGAATGCGCATAAAGCCTGCAAAAACAATCAAGTCAGGCTCATGACGTTCGATGACTTTGATTAGCGCTCCGTCGTAAGCATCGCGGCTGTCATACTCGCGATGAGGTAGCGCAACGGCTTCAATACCCGCTTCTAGGGCGCGCTTCAAGCCATGGGCATCCGGCTCATTGGAAATAACAGCGACGATTTCCCCGCCAAGCCGATCATGGCTTTGCGCGTCAATCAGCGCCTGTAAATTACTGCCACTGCCAGAAATTAGCACCACAATACGTCGCGCCGCTGTTGGTTCTGGCGCCATGTCGTTTATGGTGTCGTTGAACGTGCCACTATTAAAGTCGGTACTGCTCATGCGCGAAGGTTCTCCAAAACGACGGCTTCCTCCTGGCGCTGAATAATCTGACCAATGCGATATACGGTCTCGCCTTGAGCTTGCAGATGCGCCATAGCGTCTTCAGCTTGGGCCTGGGGCACTACAACCACCATGCCGATGCCGCAGTTCAGTACGCGGTGCATTTCCGTTTCACTGACATTGCCTTGGGCTTGTAACCAGTTAAATACTTCTGGGCGCTGCCAGGTAGAAAGATCAACGTGGGCTGCGAGGGTATCGGGCAGAACGCGGGGAATGTTTTCCAGTAAACCACCACCCGTAATATGGGAGAGCGCGTGAACGGGAATATCTGTGCCGCGCATCATCGACAGCAACGACTTCACATAAATACGCGTCGGCGCCATTAACGCGTCGCCAAGCGGCTGCCCATCCACAGTATCATTGAGTGAAGCGTTGCTAACTTCCAAAATTTTGCGAATCAATGAATAGCCATTGGAGTGCGGGCCAGAAGAGGCCAATCCCAGCAGTACATCGCCTTCGGCTACCTTGCTGCCGTCTAAAATATCGGCCTTTTCAACAACGCCAACGCAGAAGCCTGCCAAATCGTAGTCATTGCCCTCGTACATACCGGGCATTTCGGCAGTTTCGCCGCCTACTAGTGCGCAACCAGCTAGTTCGCAACCAGCGCCAATGCCGGTCACGACATCTGCAGCGATATCCACATCCAGCTTACCCGTGGCATAGTAGTCAAGGAATAGCAGCGGTTCAGCACCAGCAACGATCAAATCGTTGACACACATAGCGACCAAGTCAATGCCAATGGTGTCATGCTTACCAAGGTCCATGGCAAGACGCAGCTTAGTGCCGACACCATCCGTGCCGGAGACCAGGACTGGCTGTTTATAACCAGCGGGAAGCTCACACAGTGCGCCAAACCCGCCAAGGCCACCCAGGACTTCAGGGCGTGTCGTGCGTTTGGCAACGTGTTTGATGCGATCAACTAGCGCGTTGCCGGCATCAATATCGACACCTGCGTCTTTATAGCTGAGTGAGGGAGTGGCCTGAGAAGTGGAGGTATCGGTCATGACAGATCCTGTGAAGCCTATAGCAATACGGGTAGTGCTGGCGAAATGGCCAGTGCTGGGGCGATAACGGAACGGATTGTAACACCCAGAGACGTAAGTCGCATCGATGTGCGGCGTTAACCGATGTTCAATACGCTACTTTTGTTACTATTCAGTACGCTAAGGGCGCTAACCATCTTTCCAGGAGGGATATAAAGAGCATGCGACATTCATGGTGGGGCGTTGTTTTTTTGGTGGTATTGGTGGGCTGCCTCTACTTATTAGATGCGGTACTGATGCCATTTATTGCGGGTTTAATTTTGGCCTATTTGGCTGACCCGCTTGCTAATTATTTCCAGCGGTTAGGCATGAAGCGGCCCTGGGCAGTTAGTAGCGTCTTTTTTGTCCTGTTACTGATCCTTATTTTAAGCCTGCTTATTTTGATCCCGTTGGTTGTGCAGCAGACAAAACAGCTGGGAGAGGCGTTGCCGAGTGTCTTCAACTGGATCGAGAACATATTAGCGCCACAAGTTCAGGAGTGGACGGGGTACGATTTAGGTGCTGAGCTAACAAACGTTAGAGAAACTTTGATCAAGAACTGGCGTGATGCAGGTAGCTATGCAGCTCAGGCGTTAAGTCAAATAGGCCGTTCTGGGATGGCTTTCGTTTCCTGGGTTACCTACGTCGCCCTGATTCCTGTCGTAACGTTCTATTTACTACTTGATTGGAGCCGGTTGATTTCTAGTCTTGCTGATTTGGTTCCTCGTCAATGGACAAGCGATGTTTCCCGCTTGGCTCAGCGCTGCGATGAAGTTCTATCAGCGTTTCTACGTGGGCAGTTACTGGTCATGCTGTGTTTAGGCATTATATATGCGGCAGGCCTAACATTGATGGGGCTGAACTTCGGCCTGCTGATTGGTGTTGTGTCCGGGCTTGTCAGTATTGTGCCGTTCCTTGGCTTTATTGTGGGATTAGTGGTGGCGCTTATCGTGGCGCTTTTCCAATTTGATACATGGTGGGCTGTGCTGGGCGTGATCGCGGTATTCGGTATCGGTCAGGCGGCAGAAAGTGTCATACTTCAGCCTAAGCTGTTAGGCGATAAGATAGGTTTGCATCCTGTTGCGGTTATCTTTGCGGTACTGGCGGGTGGTCATCTTTTCGGTCTGACGGGCGTACTCTTAGCATTGCCTGCCGCAGCGGTCATTATGGTGCTTTTAAGGGAAATTAAAGATCGCTATAAAGGCAGTGCTCTCTATGATGCCGAGCAACGTCCCCTAGAACAGCAACATTACAATGATGGACTGGGTCGTCACGACGAAAGGGAGTCACCATGAGCCGATTACCGGCACAGCTACCGCTTGGGGTAGGGTTGCGAGACGACGCGACATTTAATAATTACTATGCCTCACAAGCAAACGCTTCATTAATGGAGTACCTGAGCCGGCAGCTTAAGTTTGATGCTGAGCCGTTTTTATATTTATGGGGCGCGCCGGGCAGCGGCCGTAGCCATCTTTTACAGGCGGCGTGTCATGCCGCCTCGGATGCAGATAAGCGGGCACTTTATCTTCCATTGGCAGACCTTGGTCATTTCCCACCGCTGATGCTGGAGGATATCGAGCGTCTGGATCTCGTCGCCATTGATGATCTTGAATATGTGATCGGGCGTAAGCGTTGGGAAGAAGCTCTTTTTCACGCCTTTAATCGGCTGCGTGATGCGGGAAAAGCCTTAGTGATTGCCGCCAATACGTCCCCACGCCAACTAGACGTTGCATTGCCGGACTTGGCATCACGGCTAACCTGGGGAGTTACGTTTCACCTGCATCCGTTGGATGATAACGAACGCCTAGCAGCGTTAAAGCTTCGCGCCAACGTACGTGGAATGCAGTTACCTGATGACGTAGGGCGCTACATTATGCACCGCGGACCGAGGGAGTTGGGGGATTTGTGCCATGCACTGGAAACGCTTGATCAAGCATCGTTATCCGCTAAACGGAAACTGACTATTCCTTTCGTCAAGTCTGCCCTTAATTGGTAAAGCGCAATTGCTAAAACGCCCCTGCCAGATCACTGGCAGGGGCGTTTTAATGACAGCAAGTCAATAACTAACAGATTAAGCAGTTTTGCTCATTTTGCTAGCAGCAGCTTGCGCTTGCTTAACATTATCTTCTGTCAGTTTTTGGCCTTTCTGCAAGAAGTCTTGCTGAAGAGCAACAACTTTATCTGCATCGCCTTTTACACGCTCAGCGAGTTCTTTAGCCACTTTCTGCTGGCCTTCCATGTAGCTACGCAGGCCGTTGGCGTCTTTCACGCTCATCAGCTGACGCATTTGGGTGATGCCAGTATCTACGTAAGATTTGTTGGCATCAAACTGTGCGTTAAGCATTTTTTCAGAGTAATCGATGCTTAGCGTCATGTATGCACGCACAGGTGCCATGAACATGTTGTCGAACTGCTGAGTCATTTCGTTGGTGTTAAATGTTTGCATGGTAAACACTCCTGTTCCATTGCTCACTAATCGGCCCATTGATTGGCGGTGCCGTTAGTGTTGGTTGATCAGCAACGGTTTTGTTAAGCGTCCACCGCGGCTGATATCTAGTTATCTTGCGTTGCAGCATAACAGGGCTTTTTGTGCGGTGCAACATTATGGTGAAGTGAATTTAAGGATCGTGTGAGTGTAGCTGTGTGAGTCGGTGATACGCACGGATTTACCTAACGCGCCGGTAGGACTAGGCTTAAGCGTATAGATAACCGTTATCACTAAAATAATCGTTGGGAAACGTGATGTTAGTGATGTGAGCGGCGTTGGCTAAGGCGTTTTTTAAAAGGAGTGCCAGGATGGATACACGTATTGAACGGGATAGCATGGGTGAGCTCGATGTACCTGCAAATGCGCTTTATGGCGCTCAAACCCAACGGGCTATCAACAACTTCCCTGTCTCGCATACCCCCATGCCCACAGCATTTATTCACGCTGTCGCGCGAATAAAGCTCGCTGCTGCGCGAAGTAACTGTCAGTTGGGGTTGTTAGATAAACCCCGCGCAGAGGCGATTGAGAGTGCGGCTCGGGCAGTGATTAGTGGCCAGCATGATGCGCATTTTCCTATCGATGTTTTCCAGACAGGCTCTGGTACGTCGACCAATATGAACGTCAATGAAGTGCTAGCGACGCTTGCCAGTCGTGAAGGGGTCGAAGTAACGCCAAATGATCACGTTAATATGGGGCAGTCGAGTAACGACGTTATCCCAACGGCCATTCACCTCTCGGCAGCGATAGCCGTTAATGAAGCGCTTCGTCCCGCATTGGTGACGCTGCAGGCCACGATTGATCGTAGGGCGAGTGAGCTGGCCCATATTGTTAAAACAGGTCGTACCCATTTGATGGATGCCATGCCGCTGCGTATGGATCAAGAGCTAGGAGCGTGGTCGAGCCAAGTGGGGCAGGCCATCGAGCGTTTTGATAGCGCCATGACAAGGCTATGTCGATTAGCGCAAGGCGGCACGGCGGTGGGCACCGGTATTAACGCGCCTGAGGGGTTTGCCGAGCTAATGGCTAGCGATTTAAGTCAGCAAACAGGCCTACCTTTTGTGCCTAATGATAGCTTTTTTGCCAGTTTGGCATCCCAGGATGCTGCCGTAGAGTTATCGGGGCAGTTGAAAGGGTTGGCCTGTGTGGTTATGAAGATCGCTAACGATTTGCGCTGGATGAATTCGGGGCCGTTGGCGGGGTTGGGCGAGATTGAGCTTGAGGCACTACAGCCTGGTAGTTCCATTATGCCGGGTAAGGTAAACCCTGTGATTCCTGAGTCGGCCGCCCAAGCGGCAGCGCAAGTCATCGGCTTGGATGCCGCGGTAACGGTGGCGGGTCAGAGTGGAAATTTCCAGCTCAACGTGATGCTGCCGCTAGTGGCTTCGAATCTTCTCACATCGATTACATTGATGAGTAACACCGCCACCTTGTTGGGTGAGCGTGCTATCGCCACATTCAAAGTGCGTGACGATAATTTACAGGGGCCGCTCGCACGGAATCCTATTTTAGTCACGGCCCTTAATAGCGTGATTGGCTATAACGCCGCCGCCGCAGTGGCTAAAAAAGCCTATCAAGCTGGGCGCCCAATCATCGACGTTGCGGAGGAAGAGACCGATCTAGATCGCTCAACGCTCGAGCGTTTGCTAGACCCTGCGGTACTAACGCAAGGAGGCATCCCTGAGTAGCCTCTATTGAGATATTCAGAGGGAAGACGGTTAGGTTTCTTGCTTTTCCGTTTTGCCCTTTTGAATGGTTTCGTTCGCCTCTTGACGCTCTTCTGCACTGGCATCGGGCGTTTCGTGTTCATCTTGACGCGAAGGCCGATAGCAAAAAGTGGCCAATATAGGGAAGTGATCAGACCCGAACGCCCCAAGTCGTTGCATGTTGACGAGGGTGAAATGCTCGCTGACAAACGCGTGGTCGAGAGGCCAGCGCAATAGGGGGTAATTAGCGTGAAAGGTGCTGTACAAGCCGCGACCACGGCGCGGGTCCAACATACCCCCTATGCGACAAAAACGGCGTGTTGTACGTGACCAGGCAACATCATTCAGGTCGCCGGCAACGATAGTAGCCTTTGGGTGTCGATGTATCTCTTTGCCAATCCACAACAGCTCTGCGTCACGCCATAAAGATTTTTCGCTTTCATTGGGTGCTGGTGGTCTTGGGTGAACGGCAAATAAGCGAATATGCTGGCCGCTTTTAAGCTCTACCTGGGTGTGAATCGAAGGTATGTCATCCTGGATAAGCCACTTAATCTCGGTGTTCTTCAGGGCCAGACGAGAATAGAGGTGCATACCATAAAGGTTATCTAGGGGGATCTTAACGCTATAAGGCCACAGCGCATCTAATGCTGGGTCAAGTTGTTCTTGCCACCATTGGTCGGACTCTAACGTCAGAATCATGTCGGGCTGGTGGTGGGTTATCATCGCCAGTAACTCTTTTGACTGGCGGTTTGGTGTCAGTACATTGGCGATTAGCAGCGTAATCATCTGGTCTTTAGGGGCATTATGGGCGTCTTTTACCTGCACAGGCCAGAGCGTTGTCCATGGCAAAATGTAGCGCAGCTGAAGCGCTAGCGTGGCGAGTGAGGCCAGTGTCGCGGTAACCCGCCACGGCCCTGGGTCTAATAACCACAGGCTAGCTAAGCCACACGCTAAAGCCAGTACGGCAATTTGCAGTCGAGGAAATTCAAAACTGCGCACCCACCACCAGCGCATAGGCACGCGGGCAATCAGTGTGGCGAGTAACAATGAGATGGCGATGCATCCTAGCAAAGGCCCAAGCAAGATTTGCCTCCTGGTTTAACCGTGAATAGTGGTTAAGCTACGTTTAGCTTAGCGGTAACCGTAGATAAGTGTCGATAAGACATTAAAATTGAGGGGGGGTAGTTCATTTACGTCATTTCAAAGTGCTAAAAACTACTTGCAATTCAGCTATGAAGCCGTAGAATACGCATCCGTTGCACAGCAGGACCATAGCTCAGTTGGTTAGAGCGCCACGTTGACATCGTGGAGGTCGGCGGTTCAAATCCGCCTGGTCCTACCATATTACGTGCAGCTAGTTACTTATAGGACCATAGCTCAGTTGGTTAGAGCGCCACGTTGACATCGTGGAGGTCGGCGGTTCAAATCCGCCTGGTCCTACCAAATACTTAAAAGCCCCATGCTTAGCATGGGGCTTTTTTATGGCTAATCGATAAAGCTAGTCGATAAAAAGCTAGTCGATAAAAAGCTAGTCGATAAAGAGGGGGAGGTCAGTCTGGCGAATAAACGTAGCCACCAGTGCCTCAATACCCGCCTGATCTTCTTGACTAAAGCGTGCGTGCTGGGGGCTGTCTAGGTCGAGTACTCCCCAGAGATAGCCGTCGATCACGATGGGAACAACGAGCTCTGAGCGAGAGTCAGCATCGCAGGCGATGTGATCAGCAATAGAGTGAACGTCATCAACCCGTTGGGTAGCTTGTTGGCGGGCAGCAGCCCCGCAAACGCCTTTGCTGAAGGGGATTGGATGGCAGGCAGGTTTGCCCTGAAATGGGCCAAGGCTGAGTTGGTTGGGCTGGCGCTGCAAATAGAACCCCACCCAGTTGATGTCGCTCAGGGCATGTTGAATAAAGGCACAGGTTTGTGCGCTGTTGGTTAGCCAGTCGCGTGTGTCTAGCAGAGCTTCAAGCTGCCGATTAAGCAACGCATAATCAACACTATGCATACGAATTCCTTATAGGATTAAACACATCAGGCCAGCCCTAAGGCTGGCCTGATTACATCGATAGAGAAAACCGTGCTGTTTATTCGATCCAGCCGGGTACAGCTGCGCCCTTAAACAGTTCTTCTGCTTTTTCGATGACCTCGTCGCGCTGATAAGCGTCAACAAGTTGACGGATTTCTTCACGATCTTCGTCTCCGCCCCGTACCGCAATCAAGTTAACGTAGGGAGATTCAGGACCTTCCTTGATGATCGCGTCACTCAGGCTCAAGCCAGCCGGTTGGGCGAACGTATTGTTAATGAACGCCATGTCGACGTCTGGTAGTACACGGGGTAGTTGTGCCGCTTCAATTTCGCGGAAACGGAAGTTGCGTGGATTTTCAGCGATGTCGATGGGGGTAGCTTCCAGGTTGCTCGGATCATTAAGTGTGATCAGGCCCTGGTTGTGCATCAGAATGAGTGCACGCCCTTCATTAGATGGGTCGTTGGGCAGCGCGATTTGAGCGCCATCGGGCAGCGCTTCAATGCTGTCGTACTTTTCAGAATAAGCGCCGATCGGGTAAACGAAGGTGTAGCCCGCAATGGCAAGATCGTATCCACGGTCATTGACCATCGCCTGTAGGTACGGTTCGTGCTGATAGGCGTTGGCGTCTAAGCTGCCATCGGCGAGGGCAGCATTCGGCGTGACGTAGTCGGTGAACTCAATAATCTCAACGTCTAGGTCATACTCTTCTTTGGCAATACGAGCCGCCACTTCCATAACTTCGGTTTCCGGACCTGCCACAGTGCCCATTTTGATGGTGCGTGTTTCTGCGTTGGCAACGTTAACCGCAAGTGCTAAGGCAGTCAGGCTGCCGATAAGTAGTTTTTGCATGGTGTCACTCCTGTGGCTCGGTAAAGGTTGGATGTGATTATGCGGCAATAAGAAATAAAATTCTAATGCGTTTTAGTTATATTCGGCTATGCCGATAAAAGGCGCAGACTATCGTCACTTGCGATCACTTTTACGCACTAAATAGTCGCCCAGGCTTTGGAAGCCTTGAACCATCACCACCAGTATAACGACGGTAATTAACATAATGGTGGGGTTGAAGCGGTTGTAGCCATAGCGAATGCCTAAATCGCCCAGGCCACCGCCACCTACGGCGCCCGCCATGGCAGAGTAACTGACCAGTGTCACTAACGTAATCGTCAGCCCCGTGATAATGCCGCCCCTTGCCTCAGGGATCAGTACCTTGGTAATGATCTGCCAAGGCGTTGCGCCCATTGATTGAGCAGATTCAATAAGCCCCGGGGATATCTCGTTAAGCGCCCCTTCGATTAGCCGAGCTACAAATGGAATAGCCGCAATAGTTAACGGCACTGAGGCGGCATTAATACCAATAGACGTGCCGACCAGCATGCGGGTAAACGGGATGATCGCCACCATCAAAATGATGAACGGAATTGAGCGGCCAACATTGGTAACAATGCCTAGCACTTGATTGAGTGCTGGCATCGCTAATATCTGGCGAGGGCGAGTCACGTAGAGCATGACGCCAAGTGGCAGGCCGAGCAGGGTGGCGATCACGCCTGAAATAGCCACCATGTAGAGCGTATCCAGCGTGGCTTGTAAAATAAGATCAAACATTGCGCTGGACATGACCAAGTACCTCTACCTGTAGTTGATGTGCTTCTAAATAAGCCATTGCTTCCTGAGTTTGAGCGGGGCTGCCGAGCAGCTCTGCAATCATCAGCCCTAAGGTGCGGTCTTGAATGGACTCGACCTTTGCCTGGAGGATGCTGACATCAACGCTGCACTCCCGCGCTAAGCGTGAAATAAGCGGCGTCGAAACAGCATCACCCGAAAACGTTAGCCGCACGACGGGATGAGTATGTTCGCTCGGTGTATCGCTTAAACGCTCGATCAGTTCTTTAGGTGGGCTTAGCTGCAAAAAGTCGTTCAGGAATTCCCTACCCAACTGTGTGATAGGCGCAGTAAAGAAATCACCGACCTCGGCGTCTTCCACTAGCTCACCGTCGGAAATGAGGCTTACTCGGTGGCAAATAGATTTCACAACTTCCATTTCGTGAGTGATCAACAAAATGGTGATGCCGAGCTGCTGATTAATTTCTCTCAACAGCTCAAGAATAGAGCTGGTGGTCTGGGGGTCTAGTGCGGAAGTGGCTTCATCGCACAGTAAGACGTTGGGTTTGCTGGCCAGTGCGCGGGCGATGGCAACGCGCTGCTTTTGACCACCAGACAGCTGGGCTGGGTATTGTTTGGCTTTATCAGCCAGGCCCACCAGCTCCAGCAGCGGCAATACGCGCTCTTTTATAGCACTGCGGCTTTCGCCCATTAACTCAAGGGGAAGTGCCACATTATCAAATACCGTACGCGTTGTTAGCAGATTGAAATGCTGGAAAATCATTCCAATACGGTGTCGGGCACGGTTTAACTCGCCGCGACTAAGGCGGGTCATTTCCTGGCCATCGACTGATACGCTGCCAGTGCTTGGGCGTTCAAGTAGGTTGACACAGCGAATAAGGGTCGACTTACCTGCGCCCGAAAGGCCAATAACGCCGTGAATGGTGCCTTTGGGAATCGTTAAATTGACATCTTTTAGGGCATGAACGGCACTATTGCCAGTGCCATAGGTTTTACTAACGTTGCTAATTTCAATCATAGCGTCTGCCTTAACGGTAGGCCGAAGACGGAGTGCGAGGGAGCAAGCGTAGGGCGGGAAATAAAAAAAGGCCACCCTTGCGGGTGGCCATCAACGCTGGACACACCCTTTTAGCTGCACTTCACCAAGCCATTAGCTTGGTGGACGCCCGCAATCTGGGTACAAATCGGCGTCATTACATTTGCGGCGAAAGTCTAAAGAGTGGTGGGTGTCTTGTCAATGAGTGCCATTCTATTTCATGTTTTAATGCAATAATTTAGGTTTATTTTCTGAGTCAATGGCTTTTTTTAGTGATTGGTTCTGACGATTGCTTATGCAGCTCTTGTTGCCAGAAAAAAAGTCGTTGCAACGTTTGTGGCAAGGCAGCTGGCTGCACACGGGAAGAGTATTTAGTAGTAAGCTTGCACAGAATTTTAGTACTCATTTTGACTTTAATGTGTTGAGAAAGAGGGCGTAGCAATATGTTTACTGGCATCGTGCAAGGCGTGGCTGAGGTCATCGCTGTTAAAGAGCTGGAAGAGTTTCGCACCCACGTAGTCGCATTGCCGGAAGCGTTATGCCAGGGGCTCACTATTGGTGCATCGGTAGCTCATAATGGTGTTTGCCTGACGGTAACTGCGATAGAGGATGGGAATGTCAGTTTTGACCTGATGCGTGAAACGTTACGTTTGACAAATCTTGGTGCAATTGTACCTGGTCAGTGCGTCAATATAGAGCGTGCGGCGCGTTTTGGTGATGAAATTGGTGGCCACTCCATGTCTGGCCACATTATTTGTATGGCGGATGTGGTGGCAATAGAAGAGGCACCCAACAATCGTCGATTGTGGTTTTCGCTGCCTGAGAGAGTCGCTAAGTTTGTATTTGAGAAGGGATACATTGGCGTTGATGGTATCAGCTTGACGGTAGGTGACGTACGACCCGCGGGTGATGGTGCTGGGGTTGAGTTTAGTGTCAACCTGATACCGGAGACGCTGGCGCGTACAGTTTTAAAAGATCGCTTGCTAGGCGACAAGGTCAATATCGAGATTGATCCGCAAACCCAGGTGATTGTTGAAACAGTCGAAAGGGTGTTAGCGAGTCGTCTCTAGTTGTGTTTTTTGTCTTACCGTTGACCAATCGGTTAGCTCATGGCCTGAAGTTTGCTATTCATATTAGTGGGGGAGAACTTCCCACCAACACTAGCGGCACACGAGGCGCTCGCAACGCGTAGAGCCTTTAGGTAGTATGTGCGGCTTTTCTCGCATCAAGGGACGCATTTAGCGTAAGCGCGAAGGATAAAAACGACATGAAACTTCTGGACAATTACTTCAAGCTCACCGAGCAGAAGACCAATGTAAAGACCGAGTTGATCGCGGGGTTCACCACGTTCCTTACGATGGCTTATATCATTTTCGTCAACCCGAGTATTCTCTCGGAAGCGGGGATGGATTATGGCGCGGTGTTTGTTGCTACCTGTGTCGCTGCTGCCATCGGCTGTTTTGTTATGGGGCTTTGGGCAAACTACCCGATCGCTCAAGCACCAGGAATGGGGCTGAATGCCTTTTTTACCTATGGTGTGGTGTTGGGAATGGGCTATACCTGGGAGGCGGCATTGGGGGCTGTCTTCTTCTCCGGCCTGACGTTCTTCATGCTAAGTATTTTTAAGATCCGCGAGTGGATCATTAATTCTATTCCACTCTCATTGCGTTTAGGGATTGCTGCGGGTATCGGCTTGTTCCTAGCGATGATTGCACTTAAAAATGCCGGTATTGTGGTCGCTAATCCAGCCACCTATGTGGCGCTGGGTGATTTGTCCCAGCCACCCGCACTTTATGCCTTGTTGGGCTTTTTCGTTATTACGGCGCTTTCCTACCTGCGCGTGACCGGTGCGGTAATGATCGGTATTTTGGGCATCACGATCCTTGCGACGCTGTTCGGCCATAACCAGTATGGCGGTATTATGTCGATGCCGCCTTCGATTGCGCCTACCTTTATGGCAATGGATCTAATGGGCGCACTGGATGTGGCGATGCTAAGCGTCATTTTTGCCTTCTTGTTTGTAGACCTGTTTGATACGTCAGGCACGTTGGTAGGGGTGGCCCACCGCGGCAAACTGCTGGATGAAAATGGCAAGTTGCCGCGCATTGGTCGCGCTATGATGGCCGACAGTACCGCGTCTATGGCGGGTGCTGCATTGGGTACTTCGACAACGACTAGCTATATTGAATCAACTGCGGGTATCGCTTCCGGTGGTCGTACGGGGTTAACGGCGGTTGTGGTTGGTGTGCTGTTTTTAATTAGCCTTTTCTTTGCGCCGTTAGCAGGTTCTATTCCGGCCTATGCGACAGCAGGGGCACTGCTTTACGTGGCCGTTTTGATGGCGGGCAGCTTAGCCCACGCAAACTGGGAAGACCCAACCGACGCGGCACCTGTACTGATCGCTGCCCTGGCTATGCCGCTGACGTTCTCAATTGCTGAGGGAATTGCGCTTGGCTTTATTAGCTATGTTGCGATTAAAGCGCTTTCGGGACGGTTCAGCGATTTGAACCCCGCGGTCATAACGCTGGCGCTACTGTTTGCAGCAAAATTTCTTTTCCTGGGTTAATTACCCGCTTTATCTTTAATCAATGAGAGACGCGATGAGCATCTACGGCGACTACATTAAGTCCGTTATTCGCACGGTTCCTGACTGGCCAGAGCAGGGCGTAAATTTTCGTGATATCACACCGCTCCTGCAAAATAGTGCTGCCTTTCGTAAGCTGATTGATAGCTTTGTGCATCGCTACCAGGAAATGAACTTAGATGCCATCGCGGCTATTGATGCCCGTGGCTTCATTATCGGTGCGCCTTTGGCCTACGAGTTAGGCTGCAGCTTTGTGCCCGTTCGCAAGAAGGGCAAACTGCCATTCAAGACGATCAGTGAGACTTACACGCTTGAGTACGGCCACTCTGAAGTTGAGCTTCATGCCGATGCTTTCCAGAAAAATGACCGTATCCTGCTGATGGATGATTTGATTGCCACTGGCGGTACTATGCTTGCAGCAGCGAATCTAATTCAACGCTCTGGTGGGCACGTGGTGGAAACCGCAACTATTATTGATCTGCCTGAGCTGGGCGGTTCCCAGAAAATTCGCGACGCTGGCTATAGCGTATTCGCGGTATGTTCATTCACCGAAGACGAGTAACGCCTCTTATGAGCAGCGAACGCTATCATCAGCACTTCACCATTTCCTGGGATCAACTGCACCGCGACGTGCGTCAACTTTGTCATCAGCTAATTGAACGAGATTTCAAAGGTATCGTCGCGATTACCCGTGGTGGATTAATACCTGCGGCGCTTATCGCCCGTGAACTCAATATTCGCTTGATCGATACCGTTTGTATCAAAAGCTATGATCATATGGATCAAGGCGGTTTAGACATCATGAAGGGCGTTGACCATGATGGTGATGGTTGGCTGCTGGTTGATGATCTGGTAGATACCGGTAAAACCGCTCGTGCCGTTCGTGAAATGCTGCCGAAAGCGCATTTCGTGACAATGTATGCTAAACCAGAAGGACGCCCTCTGGTTGACCAATACCTTACCGAAGTGGCTCAGCAGTGCTGGATCCAGTTTCCTTGGGATATGGGCATTGCTTATGTTGAGCCGCTGGCGGATCAACTGAAGAAGTAATATGGCTAACCCGCTACCCGACGATTGGAATCAATGGCTTGGGCAAGAATTTCAGGCTGACTATATGTCAGCCCTGAAAGCATTTTTGGCCCAAGAAAAATCAGCCAAAAAAGTTATCTACCCGCACTCATCGCATTGGTTTCGCGCTTTTGAGCTGACACCTTTAGCCTCAGTGAAAGTTGTTATTCTAGGGCAAGACCCTTATCACGGCCCAAACCAAGCTCATGGGTTGTGCTTTTCGGTGCAGCCGGGTATCCAAGTGCCTCCCTCTTTGGTCAATATTTATAAAGAATTAGCTGCTGATGTCGGGTTTACACCCGTGCGACACGGCTTTTTGGAGTCTTGGGCAACCCAAGGTGTGCTGCTGCTTAACACCGCATTAACGGTTGAGCAGGGTAATGCCGCTTCTCATCGTGGCAAGGGGTGGGAACACTTCACCGACTGCGCGATTGAAACCGTCAGTCGGTATGCTGAACCGTGCGTTTTCTTGTTGTGGGGCAGTCATGCTCGCCAGAAGAAAGTTCTGATTGATCAGTCGCGCCACTTGGTGTTGGAATCCCCGCATCCTTCGCCACTCTCAGCGCATCGAGGCTTTTTTGGCAATCACCACTTTTCCCGTGCCAATCAGTTTTTAGCAGAGCATGGGCGTTCGCCGATTGAGTGGCAATTGCCGGAAACCCCTTAACCTGCTGGTCAGTTGCGGGTAGAATGGCGCGCAATTTTGTAAGCTTGTCGATGCGACTTAGGTCGCCATCCTGAATCCCATGCAGCGAGGAAGTCCCATGAGTGTCTACGCCATTAATCATCCGCTTGTTCAACATAAGCTGGGACTGCTGCGCGAAGCCGATTTGAGCACCAAAAGCTTCCGGGAGCTAGCAGGCGAAGTGGCTAAGCTGCTGACCTATGAAGCAACAAAGGGGCTAGAGCTCGAGGATCATGAGATTCAAGGCTGGAACAACGAGCCTATTGCGACGCGTCGCTTAAAAGGTAAAAAAGTAACGGTTGTGCCAATTCTGCGAGCTGGTTTAGGCATGCTGGAGGGCGTTACTGACCTGATTCCTAGCGCACGCGTCAGCGTGGTGGGTCTTTATCGGGATGAAGAAACTCTTCAGCCGGTGCCTTATTTCGCCAAGTTCGCCAATGATATTGAAGAGCGCATGGCACTTGTCATCGACCCGATGCTTGCGACCGGTGGCTCAATGGTGGCGACGTTAGATATGTTGCGTGAGCGTGGTTGTGAGCATATGAAAGTTATCGTGCTAGTAGCTGCCCCTGAGGGCATTAAGCGTGTTCAGGATGCGTACCCAGATGTTGAGATCTACACCGCATCCGTTGATGACCGGCTAGATGAGCACGGCTACATCGTGCCTGGTTTGGGAGATGCAGGCGATAAGATCTTCGGAACGCGCTAAGCACCCCGACTAACAATGCCCCTTACGCTTCGCGTTGGGGGCATTTTTTTGGCTAACCACCGACAACGAAAACATTGGAAACATTTAGATGAAACATTCAGCAAGTCATGAGTCTTGGCCCAAAATGCTGCTGACAGGTGCGCAAATGCTATTCGTAGCCTTTGGTGCACTGGTATTGGTTCCGCTGTTGACTGGTCTAGATCCCAGTGTCGCACTATTTACCGCGGGTATTGGTACGCTGGTGTTTCACGGAATTACCAAGCAGACGGTGCCGGTATTCTTGGCGTCATCATTTGCGTTCATTGCTCCCATTCAAGGCTCGATAGCAAGCTTTGGCGTGTCAGCCACGCTGGGTGGCTTAATGGCAGCAGGGGTGGTGTACGTTGCCATTTCTCAAGTAGTACGTGTTAAAGGCACTGCTTGGCTGCACAGGCTGTTACCGCCTGTTGTGGTCGGACCAGTTATTATGGTGATTGGTTTAGCATTGGCGCCAGTCGCTGTCAGTATGGCAACAGGAGAGACAAGCGATAACATTGGCTATGGTCAAGCGATTTTCCTTTCCATGGCCAGTTTGCTGGTAACGCTGATATTAGCTGTCTTCGGGCGTGGCATTCTTCGCTTGGTGCCGATAATGGGTGGTATTGCAGTGGGGTATGGTTTGGCGCTTGTTATGGGCGTTGTCGATTTCACTGCGGTGCGTGATGCTGCTTGGCTATCATTGCCCAGCTTTACCGCGCCGAGTTTTCACTGGGCGGCTATTTTGTTCATGATTCCTGTCGCGATTGCTCCTGCGGTGGAACATATCGGCGATATGGTGGCGATAGGCTCAGTGACACGCAAAAACTATTTAGAGAAGCCTGGTCTTCATCGCACCTTGTTAGGCGATGGGCTGGCGACAATGGCGGCTGCGCTGTTTGGTGGTCCTCCCAATACAACCTACTCAGAAGTAACGGGGGCAGTGACGCTGACTAAGGCATTCAACCCCATGTACATGATCATCGCCGCGGTGATTGCGATTGTACTGGCCTTTGTAGGCAAGCTGGGCGCGTTACTGCAAACTATTCCGGGCCCTGTAATGGGCGGTATTATGACGCTGCTGTTTGGTTCGATCGCAGTGGTTGGTATGAATACCCTGGTGCGTGCAGGCCAGTCATTAACTGCGGCGCGTAATCTCGTGGTGGTTTCGTTAATTTTAGTATTTGGGATAGGTGGAATGCAGTTTGGAGGTGGTCAGTTCACCCTCCAGGGCGTGAGCTTAGCCGCGTTAGTTGGCATTGCGCTAAACTGGCTGTTACCCGCTGAGAAAGAGGGCGAATAGCCACTCAATCATACCCACCGGTTGGTCATTGGGAGTTGTTAATGGAAGAGGCAATTGATAGCCCATTTCCTGTACTCGGCATTGCCGCGTGGAGTGGGACTGGTAAGACGACTCTGTTAGCGCAGCTTTTGCCTCGCCTGCGCGAAAAGGGGCTCAGGGTGGGGGTGATAAAGCATGCCCACCATAGCTTTGATGTCGATCAGCCAGGAAAAGATAGCTATAAACTTCGTCAGGCTGGCGCTGCGCCTATGTTGATTGCATCCCGAGAGCGTTTTGCCATGATGCAAGAGACACCTGGCCAAGAAGAACCGGATCTTGGCTACCTCTTGTCACTGATGATTACCCAGGCGCCAGATTTGGTCATTGTGGAGGGCTTTAAGGCGTGGCCAATTCCTAAGCTAGTCCTGTACCGTGCAGGGATTGGCGATGTTTCTATTGTCAGTGGCGACTGGGTACAGGCGGTAGCGTCAAGTGGCTCGCTGCCTCCATCAATTATCCCAACAGCTAAGCGGCTGGACCTGAATAATATTGAAGCGATCACTGAGTGGGTAATCGAGTGGATGGATGCTCAACCCAATGTTGTGGCTAACTAAATTAGCAGCTTCCAAAACAGTATTTTTATAACACCGTGGCTTGATTAAAAAGGTAACGATATGCAGCTAACTCACCTCAATAAACACGGCGAAGCCAACATGGTCGATGTCGGAGATAAGCGAGAGACTCGCCGCGAGGCGGTAGCGTCTGGGCGTATCGTTATGCAGCCTAAAACGTTGCAGCTGTTGAGTGATGGCGAGTTGCCCAAAGGCGATGTGCTGGCGACCGCGCGCATTGCGGGTATTCAGGCAGCAAAGCGCACGCATGAGTTGATCCCGTTGTGCCATTCATTAGCGCTTTCAAAAGTCTCTGTAGATTTCGCTATTGATCACGCTAACGGCTGTGTTGAAGTCTCCGCGCTTTGCCGCCTTAACGGACAGACCGGGGTAGAAATGGAAGCTCTGACAGCCGTGTCAGTGGCTTGTCTGACGCTTTACGATATGTGTAAAGCGGTGGATAAAGAGATGCGCATTGACGCCATTCAATTGGAAAGTAAGCGGGGCGGTGTTCGTGGCGATTATCAACGAGGTGTGCCAGAACCAATTGTGACTGGCGGTGGCGTTGCAGGAGAGGTTCGCTTAGGCGAGCGATGTGCATCCCCTTGCGTGCGGGTTAAGTTTCTTGCTGAGCTGCGTGAGCGGGTAGAAGAGAGTGACCTTGCCATTGGGCTTGATCAACTGCCAAGTCGAGATGTGGCGGGATTGAAAGCGGCGTTAAGCGCTATGGATGCACGCTTTAATGTGTTGTCAGAGCAGCGCACGTTGTGTGCTATCAATCAAGTGATGGCCAACGATAGTGCGCGCCTTACCGATGAGGATGAAGTGGCCTTCTTTCCTCCAGTGACGGGTGGGTAATCAGATGGCTGATATTACAGAGACTGAATTGGATATTGCTGTCAGGGTTCAAGAAGCAGCGTTTAAAATGGATGATGGCTATGAAAGTGCGCTGCGCAAGCGCACCGATATCGGCGCTATTGTCACCTTCACGGGATTTGTGCGCGACTTTAATGAATCCCCTGATGTTATTGGGCTGACTCTTGAGCACTACCCAGGGATGACCGAGCGCACATTAACGCAGATTGGTGAGCAGGCAGGTCAACGCTGGGCGTTACAGGCCGTACGGATTATTCACCGCATTGGTGATTTGACGCCGGGAGACCCTATTGTGCGGGTGCTGGTGGCCAGTGCTCATCGCCGCGATGCTTTCCAAGCCTGCGACTTTATTATGGACTTTTTAAAAACCCAGGCGCCGTTTTGGAAGAAAGAGCACTCCCGCCAGGGGGCTTACTGGGTAAAAGAGCGGCATACTGATCAGCAAGCTGCAGAACGCTGGTAGACGATATTGCCAGCAGCATCAATATCGCCAATGGCTTTAACTATCGCTAATGGCTTCTGAAGAGGGCATTTCGGTTGCCATTATTTGTAAATGTACGTCTGGCATATGCTGAAGGTGATTAGCGAGCCAATGAATTAGCCTCGGTTGCAGTGCTTGACGCAAATCGGCCAATGTCTCTGCTGCTATTTCTAATAACTGATCATCTAGCCATTCGCTGAAACTATCTTCATCGAGTGGGCTGGTACCGCTGGCATCCAGCATCAAACGGCCAATGCGGCACCAGCCAGTGTCGGTAGCCGTAACGGGAAGCGCTAAGAACAAACTGCCGCGCCGCGATGAGTGAGAGCCGGTATCGAGCCCTGGATGAGGCACGACGCTATTCTGATTAACGATGCAGGGCGGCTGGGGATAGCGTGCTTCGCAGCGTAAGCCTAGATTGTCGAACATCAACATGTCGCCATTTACCGGTGCGAGCGGGGCGTTAATGCCGAGGCTGGTGGCAATTTCTTGATGGGCAGCCTGATGGCGCGCCTCCCCATGCACCGGCAGCAATGTTTTTGGCCGAACCCATTGATACAGTTTTCTCAGCTCATCTTCGGCAGGATGCCCAGTCGCGTGTAATTCTGGGTGGTTCATCTCATCGAAAATTGACACCCCAAGCTGCGCTAGGCGTTTTTTCAGTTGTTCAATAGGGCGCTCGTTGCCTGGTATGGCTTTGGCAGAAAAAATGATGCTATCGCCTGGCTCAAGATCCACAAACGGGTGCCTCCGCTGTGCTAAGCGTTGCAGTGCTGCACGTGGTTCGCCCTGGCTGCCCGTCGCAATAATCACCACCTCTTCTGGCGGCAGGTAGCCTAAGTCATGGGGCGGTACTAGCGGCGGAAAGTCGTCTAGATACCCTAGGCCCTTCGCGACACTCACCATGCGTTCCATTGAACGGCCCATCAAGCTGACGCGTCGGCCGCACTGTTGGGCAGCAATTCCAATCGCTAATACGCGGGCGAGGTTGCTGGCAAAGCAAGATACCACCACGCGTCCTTTGCACTGTTTTAAGGTGTGAGCGAGTGCTTTAGCAACATCGCCTTCACTGCCGGAATGGCCGGGCATCGGGGCGTTAGTGGAGTCGCCTACGACGAGATCGATAGGCGCGAGCGCACGAAATTGAGCAGCGTTAATGGGCGAGCCAATTAATGGGGTAGGGTCTAGTTTCCAGTCCCCGGTGTGTAGCACGCGATAGTCGCCTGCCTGCATTAGGATTGAGCAACTTTCTGGAATCGAATGGGTAACGTGAAGGTAACGCAGCGTGAAGGGGCCGAGCTCCATTGCATCACCCGGTTCCACAACGTTTATAGCGGCGCTACTAAGCTGATGTTCTGCAAACTTATGGCGCAGCAATCCCGCCGCTAACGGCGTTGCAAAAATAGGGCAATTCCACTTAGGCCAGAGCCACGCCACGGCACCAATATGATCTTCATGGCCATGGGTAATGTAGAGTGCCTTTGGGGTAATATTGAGTGCTGCTAATGTATCTGTATTGGGCACCTGCAGCGGGGAATTGGGTAGATCTTGGCGAATCATCATGCCGCAGTCGACGGCGATCCACTCATCATCGTATCCATACAGCGTAAGGTTCATTCCAATTTCACCACACCCACCTAGCGGCAGTAGGCGCAGGGGAGGGCGACGGCGGGGACGAAGTTGAACGCGTGGTGGGTGCATCAGTAATGAAAAGCCTAAAAAGTAAGACCTTAACTATACGGGAAGGCAGGGGCGGGTAACAATCATCGTGGCATTTGGCTGCGGTGCTTCCTTGATAAGCATAAGGTACACTATTTCGCCTATATACCGCTTCCCTACCGCTGGTAGGTGCTTGTCGAACGTGCCGTTAAAATATGTCAAGAGTGTTTATTTATGTCTCATTATTACCGTTTGGTGGTTTCTTGCCCTGATCAAGTGGGCATTGTGGCGCGTGTCTCAAGCTTTATTGCTCAACAAGGTGGTTCTATCACTGAAGCAAGTCAGCACTCTGATCTTGAGACCGGCCGATTCTTCATGCGATACGAAATTTTGGCAGATTCGTTGGGTATGTCGGCGGAGGCGTTACGTAGTGCGTTTGAGCCGGTGGCTAAAGCCTTCAATATGCAGTGGTCGCTCGTCGATACTCAAAAGCGTAGGCGTGTGGTGTTGATGGTGTCGCGGGAGTCTCACTGCCTGGTTGATCTGCTTTATCGTTGGCAGGCTGGGGAGCTTGATTGCGATATTGTCGGGGTTATTTCAAACCATGAGGATATGCGATCACTCACTGAGTGGTATGGCATTCCTTACCATCATGTGCCCGTAGATCCTGATAACAAGCAGGTTGCTTTCGAGCAGGTGCAAGCTCAGATTGATAGCGCAAGGGCTGACTGCATTGTGCTGGCACGTTACATGCAGATTTTGCCACCTTCGCTCTGCTCGCGTTACGCGGGACGGGTGATTAACATCCACCACAGTTTCTTACCCTCTTTTGCCGGTGCTAAGCCCTACCATCAAGCTTACCAGCGTGGCGTTAAGCTAATCGGTGCTACCTGTCACTATGTCACCGAAGAGCTGGATGCTGGGCCGATTATTGAACAAGATATTCATCGGGTAAGTCATTGCCACACGCCAACGGATCTCGTGCGCTTTGGGCGCGATGTCGAAAAAGCGGTATTGGCGCGTGGTTTACGATGGCATTTAGAAGACCGAGTATTAATCCATGGCAATAAGACCGTGGTGTTCAGCTAAGCATGCTGTTTAGATACGCAGTGTTTTTAGTCAATTCAAGTTTACAGCTGGCTTGTCGTTAACTGAACGGGTAGATAGGGGCATCCATGTCTTTCGCGCAAAGTGTTTTAGCTCCCTGGGCATTGTTGCTGACGTGGTTGGTATCGTTGAGCGTGCTTGCGTGGATGATATGGCTGCGCCCTTGGCGAGTGCTGATAGGCGATGTGGCTCTTCAGCATCGGTGGTTAGCCGCGACGCTCGCTGTGGTGTTGATGTGGCAACTGCGTGCTCAGGCAGTCGATTGGTTAACCCTGCACTTAGTCTTCACTGTCTTAATGACGTTGCTATTCAAAATGCCTCTCGCATTAATCAGCAATGTGCTGATTAATGTTGCAATGTCAGCTATAGGTCGCAACGAATGGGTGTTACTAGGCGCTAATGTATTGGTAACCGGCATTGTACCTGCGGTCATTACTGGTCTGGTATGGCGATGGGTAGACCGGCGCCTGCCGGATAACTTGATGATCTTTTTATTCGTATGCGGCTTTTTTGGCGCAGCGCTGGCAACACTGGCAGGAGGGTTGTCGGCGGTCTTGCTAATCATGGTGGCGGGTACTGACTCTGAAGCTGTGTACTTAGCCCAAGAGTATGCGCGCTTCTTACCCCTGTTAATGCCCTCCGAGGCTTTTATCACAGGGATGTTACTCAGTATTTTATTGGTGTATCACCCGAGTTGGGTAGCTACGTTTAATGATCGTCGCTATATAGACTCTCAGTAACATTGCGATAGCCGGTGAGTATCTCTATCGAGTGCCTCACCGGCATTTACACTTACTCGCTTATCCCAGTGCTTGGCCGTTACCGCCACGTATGACACCAACTCCCACCCCTTCAATATCCAACTGCTGCGTACGTAGGTCAATTTCTATGGGCGCAAAGTCGCTGTTTTCAGCAATCAGTGTCACCGTATGGCCCTGTCGTTTAAAGCGTTTTACAGTGACTTCATCTTCTAGCCTTGCCACCACAATCTGGCCATCACGAACCCGGTCGGTGCGATGCACGGCAAGAAGGTCGCCTTCCAGTATGCCAACATCCTTCATTGACAAGCCTCGCACCCGAAGAAGGTAATCCGCTTTGGGGGTAAAGTATTCAGCGGGGAGTGGGCAATAACGATCAATGTGTTCCGCTGCTAGAATCGGGCTTCCTGCGGCCACTTCGCCAATGACTGGTAAGCCATTCGGTAGTGGTTCTACGTTGGCGGCAGGCGCTGTTGCCGAGACATCACCGATATCCTGTGGTTCCTGATTAGGCAGTCGAATCCCCCGCGAGGTGTTACGGATAATGCGGATGGCACCTTTGCGCTCAAGCGCTCGTAAATGCTCTTCAGCAGCGTTAGGAGAACGAAAGCCTAGCGCTTTGGCAATTTCTGCGCGGGTCGGCGGATAGCCGAATTCAGACATCGTTTTAACAATAAAATCAAAAACATGCTGTTGACGAGCAGTAAGAGGACGCGACATAACAAACTCCAAAAAATTGAACAAGACAGTGGCTACATGTCGGCTTAAACAGTATGTGGTTAAGTATACAGTATGTTGCTCTGTCCAGTACATGCTAGAGCGTTTCGCTATGGCATGGCAGTCATTATGCGAATGGTGCCAGGAATGGAGATAGGAGCGACGAGTCTGAGAGGCTATGGCAGTGGCAAACCCGATAGCGTCTGATAGCTGGTGTTTGAATGGCTGCCTAGGCTGCATTTTAGCATCGGGGAAAAAGCTAAAGATAAGTGATTGAGCCAAATAGCGTTATGGCATAGTATTTAACGATGTTTTAAACACTCGTTTTCTGGAGGGCGCTATGGCGCAATCTGATACGGTAACACGTATCCTCGATACCGCTGAGGTGCTGTTTGCCGAGCGTGGTTTTGCCGAAACATCGCTACGCAATATCACCAGTAAAGCGCGGGTTAATTTGGCGGCTGTCAATTACCACTTTGGTTCCAAAAAGGCGCTTATCCAAGCGGTGTTTGCGCGCTATTTAGACCCCTTCTCGCAACGTTTTCACACGGCGCTTGATGAGCTGGAAGCGCAGTACAACGGTGATGTGATTCCGCTTGAAGTGCTGTTGGAAACAATGGCAAGCACGGTGTTGGCAGTGCCAGCTGAGCGCAATAGCCTGAAGGTGTTTATGCGTCTGCTAGGGTTGGCGTATAGTCAGGCACAAGGGCATTTACGCCGTTATATCCAACAGCAGTACGGAGACGTGTTTACCCGCTTTACTGAGCTGGTGCGCCAGGCAACGCCAGATTTACCTGATGCTGAGCGTTTTTGGCGACTGCATTTCATGCTGGGTACCGTGATTTTTACGCTGTCGGGTTTAGATGCGCTGCGAGACATTGCCGCGAAAGACTATAATGAGCAAGTGACCGTCAGGGATTTGGTAAGACGTTTACGCCCTGTCGTGGTTGCTGCCATGAATGCTCCGCTACCGCCTGCTGCTGATGAAGGACATTATGCGAACGCCCACGCTAGCTGAACTACCCCCGCAGAATGGTGGTTGGATAGAAATCAATATCAAACACCAGCAGCTATGCTGGTGGCAAGGGCGCACGCTGCAGTACACGTGCGCTGTGTCCACCGGTGAGAAAGGCGTAGGGCAGCAGGAAGGCAGTGGTCAAACCCCCCTGGGATGGCATTATATCCGCGCATCGATAGGTGGCGGTTTAGCTGATAATGCTGTTTTTCGGGGGCGGCGGTGGACTGGGGAGGTGTTTACGTCGGCGCTTGCGGCGGAATTCCCTCATCGTGATTGGATCTTAACGCGCATTATGTGGCTCTGTGGTTTAGAGAGAGGAGTGAACCGAGGCGGGGATGTCGACACTCAGCGTCGTTTTATCTATCTTCATGGCACGCCACCTGATCAACCGATGGGCGTGGCCGCTTCACATGGGTGTATTCGGCTGCGCAATGATGATCTGGTGTATCTTTTTGAGCATGTGCCGCCGGGCACACCTGTTTGGCTTCATAATGGCTAAGCGTAGGCAACTTATTATTGATTTTTTGACACGAGAGATTGATCAACTAAAATTGACGGCCCTTTTGTTGGATCCATCACAATGACTCAATCTTTAGGCCCGGTCATGCTTGACCTCGAAGGGCCGCGATTAACCAAAGCTGAAAAACATCTTTTGATGGACCCTGCTGTGGGCGGTGTCATTTTATTCGCTAGAAATGTCGAGAATGCTTACCAGGTTAGAAAGCTTTGCAGTGATATTCGTCGTGTTCGCGGCGAGCTGTTACTTGGTATTGATCAAGAAGGCGGTCGCGTTCAGCGAATTAAAGAAGGCGTTACTCGCATGCCAGCCATGGCACGCATTGGTGATCAATTCGCTGAGGATTCGGCATCCGGTCTTGCACTAGCAAAAGACGCGGGTTGGTTGCTGGGCATGGAAATGGCTGCTTGCGGTCTGGATATCAGCTTTGCGCCTGTTTTAGATGTCGAAAGTGGCATCTCTAGTGTTATCGGTGATCGCAGCTTCAGCACCGACCCTGCACACGTCGCTGCGCTGGGTCAGTGTTTTATCAACGGTTTGCATGAAGCGGGTATGGCGGCGGTAGGTAAGCATTTTCCTGGCCATGGTGGCGTTGCCGCTGACTCCCATGTGGCGTTACCTGTGGATGACCGTCCGCTGGCGCTTATTAAACAGCGCGATCTTGTTCCGTTTAGCCAGCTTGCTACTCAGCTTGATGGTGTTATGCCTGCCCATGTTATTTATAGTGCGTTTGACTCACGTCCTGCTGGCTTCTCACCTAGTTGGTTGGGAATGTTAAGAGAGTCCCTGGGGTTTAAAGGTTGTATCTTTTCAGATGATTTAAGCATGGCGGGTGCTCATGAAGCGGGTGACCCGAAGGAGCGCGCCAGGGCTGCCCTTGCCGCAGGATGCGATATGCTATTGGTCTGTAATGACCGCTCTGCAGCGTTAGACGTTGTTGAAGCATGCCAAGGATTACACAGTAAACGACCAATCAAGCTACGCTATGGACGAGCCCGTCCAGACGTGGATGCGCTAACGGCACTTGGCCGCTGGCGTCGTACCCATGCCAAATTAGAAGCGTTGGCGAATTAACCCCATCTTTTCTTAAGTTATTTTCGTTTTTAAGTCACTGACTAGTTAACCCCTTCTTGGAGTAACCCGATGTCCAAACTGGATAAAGAGGCGCTTGAGTCGCTTGACTCAATGCGTGAGTTGATGGATAACGCTGACTGCTTGATTTCTCAACAACAAGTTGAGCGTGCACTGGATCGAATGGCTGAGGAAATTAGTAAAGATCTAGGGGATAAGTTACCGGTTTTTTACTGCGTTATGAATGGCGGCTTGATCACAACAGGGCACCTGCTAACCCGATTAGGTTTCCCTCTAGAAGTCGATTATCTGCATGCCACCCGCTATCGCAATGAGTTGCGTGGTGGCGAACTTTTTTGGCGTGTTTCTCCAGAAATTCCCATGGCAGGGCGCCACGTCGTCATCGTCGATGACATTCTTGATGAGGGCTCTACGTTAGCCGCTATTCTTGCCTACTGCGAGGAAGCCCAAGCGGCGAGCGTTACAACGGCCGTACTGGTGGATAAGCAGCATGATCGTAAAGCGGTACCTGGCTTAAAAGCCGATTACTGTAGCCTAGAGGTTGCAGATCGTTACGTGTTCGGCTTTGGCATGGATTACAAAGGCTACTGGCGTAATGCCCCTGGAATATTTGCTCCCAAGGGCATGTAATGCTCTGGCCTAGCGGGGCGAGAAGCGCCTAGCTAGGCCTGTCTCTGCAATCATTCGGGTTGATATCTCTTCTACTGAAAAGCGTGTCGTATCGATAAACGGGATGTGCATCGAGCGATATAACGACTCAGCCTGTTCAACTTCTTGCAAGCACTGATCCATTGAACTGTAGCGACTGTTGGGACGGCGCTCGTTGCGTATTGCTGCTAGCCTGCGAGCATCAATTGTCAGACCAAACAGCTTGTGTCTATGGGGGGCGAGTGCCTTGGGTAGTTTTAAACTGCCATCTTCATCCAAGTCATCTTCGGTTAATGGGTAGTTAGCTGCTCGAATACCAAATTGAAGCGCTAGATAAAGTGAGGTGGGTGTTTTGCCGCAACGTGAAACGCCAACCAGAATAATGTCGGCTTTATCGTATTGGTGCGTTCGTGCGCCATCATCATTATCTAGCGCAAAATGGACGGAATGGATGCGATCCATGTAGACATCATCGCTACCAATCGAGTGCGTTCTGCCGACGCTGTAAGAGGAGTGCGTTTCTAACTCTTGCTCTAGGGGTTCTAAAAAGGTAGAGAAGATATCCACCTTGAAGCCTGAGGCCTGTCGAATGACGTTACGGATATCCTGATCCACAATGGTATCAATGATAATCGGCCGATGGCCGTCACGGACGGCGGTAGAGTCGATTATCTCCGCTAAAGCTCGAGCCTTTTCCAGCGTATCAATGTAGGGCTTTGTCAGCATGTTAATTTCAACATCACTAAATTGAGCTAACAGGCTACGCCCAAGGCTTTCTGCCGTAATGCCAGTACCATCAGAAATAAAAAAGGCTGTTCGCTTCATCACTAAATCCGTCAATAAATAAAATTGCTATTGTGGGGTGGGGCGTGGGTTAGCACAATCGTTGCCAAGCCATTCACTTTTTGCAGTTCGTTTTAACGCTTATTTAATAAAAATTACCTCATTAAGACTACATAAAAAGCCCTTTATTGCACTTTGTTGTAAAAATCCTCCACTCCGTTCGCTATTAGACCAATGGCGAATGCGGCGGGGCGATGCTAGTGTGACATGGTCAATTAGAGTCGGCCTGTCAGGTCGCAAAGCAGTCTAAAAGCGAGGGGGTTGCGTGGAAGAGTACATTCTATGGTTTGATCAGTTAGGTATGGCAGACGTCGAACGTGTGGGTGGTAAAAACGCTTCGCTTGGCGAAATGATCTCGAACTTATCAGGTGTGGGCGTGACAGTGCCGGGTGGATTTGCCACGACGGCCCATGCCTATCGTGAGTTTCTCTCTCACGAAGGGTTAAATGACCGCATCAACGCCACCCTTGCTCGCCTGGATGTCGATGACGTTAAGGCGTTGGCAGAGGCTGGTAAGACTATCCGCCAGTGGATTATTGATACGCCACTTCCCCCTGCATTTGAACATGCTTTACGCGGTGCCTATGAGCAGCTTCAGGCTAAGCATCCCAGTTTGAAAGTTGCCGTACGCAGCTCCGCCACGGCAGAAGATCTGCCTGATGCGTCTTTTGCTGGTCAGCAGGAAACGTTCCTTAATATTGAAGGTTTTGACAATATTAAACAGGCGGTGCACGAAGTGTTTGCATCGCTATTTAATGACCGCGCGATCTCTTACCGCGTACACCGCGGCTACGCCCATGAGAATGTGGCGCTGTCTGCGGGTGTGCAGAAGATGGTGCGTTCTGAGACAGGTGCTTCCGGGGTTATGTTTACGCTGGATACCGAGTCTGGTTACCGCGACGCAGTGTTTGTTACTGCTTCCTGGGGGCTTGGCGAAACCGTCGTCCAGGGGGCTGTCAATCCTGATGAATTTTATGTGCACAAGCCCACGCTTGAGGCTGGCCGTCCCGCAGTGCTACGCCGGACGCTAGGCTCTAAACTGATCAAAATGATCTATGGGCAAGATGCCAGCGCTGGTAAATCGGTTGAAACTGTTGATGTGCCTCTGAACGATCGTGGTCGGTTCTGTATTAACGATGAGCAGATCATGGATCTTGCACGGCAAGCCATGACCATTGAAAAACATTACCAGCGTCCGATGGATATCGAGTGGGCACTGGATGGTGATGATGGTCAGCTTTACATCGTTCAAGCGCGTCCTGAAACCGTTGTTTCACAACAGGAAGGAGGAAAGTTAGAACGCTTCCACCTGCGTGAAAAAGGACGCACGCTGATTACAGGCCGGGCGATTGGTCAGCGGATTGGGCGTGGCACGGTAAAAACAGTGCTTAGCCCAGAAGAAATGGACAAGGTCCAAGAGGGTGACATCCTGGTGACAGACATGACCGACCCGGATTGGGAGCCGATCATGAAGCGTGCATCAGCGATTGTTACTAATCGCGGTGGACGAACCTGTCACGCGGCCATCATTGCCCGGGAACTGGGTATACCAGCGGTGGTCGGTTGCGGAGATGCAACCACTCAGCTTAAAGAGGGTATTGATGTCACGGTGTCCTGTGCCGAAGGTGACACTGGCCACGTATATGAAGGGCTTCTGGCATTTGACTGCAAGGTCTCAAGTGTCGATGCGATGCCTGAGATTCCCTTCAAGATTATGATGAATGTGGGTAACCCGGACCGTGCATTTGGCTTTGCTGGCTTACCCCACGCTGGGGTTGGTCTTGCTAGGCTGGAGTTCATCATTAACCGTATGATCGGTGTTCACCCCAAAGCGCTGTTGGATTACGACACGCTGCCTGCTGATCTTCAGCAGGTCATCGATTTGCGTACTGCCGGTTACGATGATCCTGTTAGTTTCTATGTTGATAAGCTGGTCGAAGGCATCTCAACCCTGGCCGCTGCTTTCCATCCTCAGCGAGTGATCGTAAGGCTCTCTGATTTTAAATCAAATGAGTACGAAAACCTCATTGGTGGCAAGCTTTATGAGCCCGGTGAAGAGAATCCAATGCTTGGCTTCAGAGGGGCCTCGCGTTATATCTCGGATGCCTTTAGGCCCTGTTTTGAGCTTGAGTGCCGAGCGCTGAAGCGGGTTCGTGAAGAAATGGGCTTTGATAACGTTGAAATCATGGTGCCCTTTGTTCGCACAACCGATGAAGCGCGCGAGGTCGTAGAGTTGTTAGCGGCTAATGGCTTGCCGCGGGGCGGTGAGTCTAATCCTGATGGCTTAAAAGTTATCATGATGTGTGAGTTACCGGCTAACGCACTACTGGCTGATGAGTTCCTCGAGTACTTTGATGGGTTCTCGATTGGTTCTAACGATTTGACCCAGCTGACGCTTGGCCTTGATCGGGACTCGGGTATCGTTGCGCATCTGTTTGATGAGCGAAATCCAGCGGTGAAAAAGCTGCTAGCAATGGCTATCAAGGCATGTAAAGCACAAGGCAAATATGTTGGCATTTGTGGTCAAGGCCCTTCTGATCATCCGGATTTGGCCAAGTGGTTAATGGAACAGGGAATTGATTCTGTCTCCTTAAACCCAGATGCGGTGCTTGAAACCTGGTTTATGCTGGCGGGTGAAACCATCGAATAATACTGTCAGCTCGCAGGACTGGCTCGCAACACCAGTGAGTGGCATAGTGGGTTGAGTTGCTCATCTTCGCCCGGCCATTGGCCGGGCGACTTGGAATCATAAAGAGATTTTTGCTATTGGCGTAGCCAGTTGCGCAGTTTTACCAGCATTAGGCCGCCGTCGCTCAGCGCACGGCGGTCTTCTATTAGCTCGCTCAAACGGTCTGGATAGTCAGTGATTATCGCATCAACCCCAAGATCAATCAGTGCCGACATGCGCGTTCGGTCATTCACTGTCCAGGCATGTATTTCGTAGTTATAAAGCGCCGCCAATCGAATTTCTTGTTGTGTGATACGGTTATGACGCAGGCCTAAAGCATCGAATTGGCGTCGATCCAGTGTGCCAGCCAAGATCAGTTGGGCGAGTAAGGTAATGCGTAATTCGGGGGCTTGCTGTTTTAAATAAGTCACCATACTGGGTGACATGGTCGCCATGCGCATTTCCAGGAATACATTTGGAAACCCGCAGTTCGCGTTCGCATTGAGCGCGTTATCCTGGGTTGCCCAGCAGCGATAGCGAATGTCACTTTCTGCCTCAAGGGTTGCTAATACGGCGCGAGCGAGTCTCTCTTCGTCGCCAGGCGAGGGCTTCATGTCAATCATTAAGCCTGCGCGTCCTCGCACTAGCGCCAAAGCATCATCCAAACCAGCAATCCTTTCGTCTTGAAAGGCATCGCCAAACCAGCTGCCGACATCAACTTTGCTCAACTCTGCTCTAGTGAGTGAATCAAATTCTCGCCGATCGCCTGTTAGCCGGGCCAAGCTGCGATCATGGTAAAGAAGCACCTGGTTGTCAGCACTCAGGCGAACATCCAGTTCTACAGCATTGGCACCGTCTTCAAGCGCTTGTCTTATCGCGGATAAGGTATTCTCCGGCGCTACCATCGAGCTTCCTCGGTGGGCGATGACCGCTACGTTATCGCGTATTTCAAAGCTGTTGAGTATCCACCATGCTTGTAGCCCCGCCAGTAGCAGTACGCTTAGTTCAATCGCCCACGCAAGGCGACCAGGATGGGCGTGTTCCGACCGAGGCGAAGGGCGTGTCTCTCGAAAAGCCAGTTGCAAGTATAAGCACGCTGATAGGAGGGCATTGGTGGCAATACCTAAAAATGTAATGGTTAACGTAACCAGTACGTAGCTGGTTAAATAAGCCAACATCGCTGGAATCAGCACGGCATTATGTTCGGGTAGCCCCCATAACAGAGGCGTCACGACACTATCAAATAGCCATGTAGAGATAATCGGCAGACTGATAATGACGATCAGCAGTGTCAAGACCGCCACACCAATCGAACGATGCCAGCCGCGAGTTAAGCGCACGCTACGCTTAAGTGCTTGGAAAGGGGAGCAGTTGTCCAACACTACTAACGGTAGCGCTAGTAACCAACGCAGGTAGAGCCACGCAGCAAGCCCAAGCCAGATAATCAGTAACGGCAGTGCGCAAGCAATAAAATACCACAGCGAGGCTGGGCGGGTTTGTTGTAAATAGTAGGGATCTATACCGCTTAACCACACATCATAAAGCCACGCTAAGCCCATCATAAAAGGGGCTAGAAGCAACAAGTGGGCTCCTACCTGAAGAATGACCAGACCCGCGAGTGCTGGTAAGCGGCGTGTGCTTAACCACAGTGCTTCAAAAGCGAGCCGGTAGTGGTTGTCTTTAGGTCTGACGGCCACCAGCAGCATGCCTGCTTGTTGCCAATAAATCAGTAAGAATGCAAAGCCAAGACCCACGAGCAACGCAACTAAGCCCAGTGGACTAAATAGCAGTGTAATCAGCGCATCATTGGTGACGACTGTTCGGTTGAGTTGCGCTAGTAAGGCCCGAGAGATCCACGCAATCAATGGCACTACAAGAGCAGAGGCTAACAGGGTGAAGAGCAGGTGATAGGCAATGAGGGGACGAAGATGGTCGCGCAGAGTGTGGAGTAGGGTGTAGCCCAATTGGTTAAGCGGCTGCATGGTTACAATTTTGTCAGGGTTGAATTACCAGGGTGGCACTAAGTACCACACCTGGCAAGCCCTTGCCTTAGGAAAGCTCAAGCGGTTTTTCGGCGATAATAATGCCGTTGTTATCTGCGTAAAGCCATTGTCCAGTGTGTAACGTGGCGCCTGCAAAGGTAATGGCTATATCGCGTTGTCCTTCGCCGCGCTTTTCGCTCTTGCGCGGATGGTTGCCTAACGCTTGAACGCCAAGTGGCAGTGTGACAAGAATATCGACGTCTCGTACACAGCCATACATCACCACACCAGCCCAGCCATTTTTAGCGGCTTGCTCGGCGAGCATATCACCAAGCATGGCACAGCGGTGTGACCCGCCAGCATCCACAACTAGCACTGCACCATCACCTGGTTCGGCAACAGCTTGCTTAACCATTGAGTTGTCTTCAAAACACTTAACGGTACGAATAGGGCCGTAAAAACTGTCGACGCCACCATAATTAGCAAACATCGGTTCAAGTACTATTACGTCAGGATTCGCATCACATAAATCTGGTGTGACAACAGGGGTTGCATATGTCATTACACGCTCCTATGAAGCATTATCTTCAAAATTAGCCCATGAAGATCCATTGTTGAAAGTCAGGCGGCCATAAAAAAACGCCCCAGCCTGCAAGCAGGTTGGGGCGTTCGGTCATCGGCTCAAAAAGGAGACATTGTCATCCTTCTTGCGATGTTGCGAGCATCGGCGATAAGTTCTCGGTACTGCTAAGAGCATTAAGCTTCTTGGGCAACCGGAATCACGTTCGAGGCGATTTTTTGATACTCCTCGATTTCGTGGAAGTTCATGTAACGATATATTTCTCCAGCGAGTGCGTCAAATTCACTCATGTAGCGCTGGTACTCTTCTACGGTTGGAAGGCGGCCTTCCACGGCAGCGACGGCTGCGAGTTCCGCTGAGGCGAGGTATACATTGGCACCATCACCTAAGCGGTTCGGGAAGTTACGTGTAGACGTAGACACAACAGTGCTTTTCGCTGCAACGCGTGCCTGGTTACCCATACACAGTGAACATCCCGGCATTTCCATACGGGCGCCAGCACGGCCATAAATGCCGTAATAGCCTTCTTCGGTAAGCTGGTGCTGATCCATTTTGGTCGGCGGCGCCAGCCAAAGGCGCGTTTTCAGGCTGCCCGCAGGCTGTTTTTCAAGTAGTTTACCGGCTGCACGGAAGTGACCAATGTTGGTCATGCACGAACCGATAAATACTTCATCAATTTTTTCGCCGGCCACGTCTGATAGCAGACGTGCATCATCTGGATCATTAGGCGCACAAAGAACGGGTTCTTTAATTTCGCTCAAATCAATTTCGATGACTTCGGCGTAGTCAGCATCTTTGTCAGCACGCATCAAGCTTGGGTTATCAAGCCATGCTTCCATACCTTCGATACGACGGCTGATAGTGCGTTCGTCACCGTAGCCATTCGCAATCATCCACTTCAGCAGTGTGATGTTGGATTTAAGGTACTCGGTGACGCTTTCTTCAGACAGGGTGATTGTACAACCTGCTGCACTGCGCTCTGCTGAAGCGTCGGAAAGCTCGAAAGCTTGCTCGACGGTCAGGTCTTCAAGACCTTCAATTTCCAATACACGGCCAGAGAAAGCGTTCTTCTTACCGGATTTCTCAACGGTTAGCAGTCCCTGCTTGATGGCGTAGAGGGGAATAGCGTGAACCAGGTCGCGCAGTGTCACGCCCGGCTGGCGCTCACCTTTAAAGCGCACCAGTACGGATTCCGGCATGTCCAGCGGCATAACGCCAGTCGCAGCAGCAAACGCTACCAGACCAGAACCTGCTGGGAACGAAATGCCCAGCGGGAAACGGGTGTGAGAGTCACCGCCGGTACCCACTGTGTCGGGCAGCAGCATACGGTTCAGCCAGCTGTGGATGATGCCGTCGCCGGGGCGAAGAGAGACGCCGCCACGGTTCATGATGAAGTCAGGCAGTGTGTGGTGAGTATCCACATCGACAGGCTTTGGATAGGCCGCAGTGTGACAGAATGACTGCATGACCAAGTCGGCCTGGAAACCAAGGCACGCTAAGTCTTTCAGCTCGTCACGGGTCATCGGCCCGGTTGTGTCCTGAGAGCCAACGGTGGTCATCTTCGGCTCGCAGTACATGCCGGGGCGTACGCCGTCCAGGCCACACGCTTTACCGACCATTTTTTGAGCAAGGGTAAAGCCCTTGCCAGTATCAACCGGCTGGTCTGGCAGGCGGAAAACATCAGAAGGCTCAAGGCCTAGCGATTCACGCGCTTTACCGGTTAAACCGCGACCGATAATCAGCGGAATGCGTCCACCTGCGCGCACTTCGTCAAGAATCAGTTGGGTTTTAAGTTCGAAGGTTGTCAGTACTTCGTCGGTACCGTGCTTGCACACTTTACCTTCGTATGGATAGACATCAATGATGTCGCCCATTTCCAGTTTGGCAACATCCATTTCAACCGGCAGTGCACCAGAATCTTCCATAGTATTGAAGAAGATCGGGGCGATCTTGGCACCAAAACAGAAGCCGCCAGCGCGCTTGTTGGGCACGTAAGGAATGTCGTCGCCGAAGAACCAGAGTACAGAGTTAGTGGCGGACTTGCGTGAAGAGCCAGTACCAACGACGTCGCCCACATAGGCAACGGGGAAGCCTTTCGCTTTAACTTCTTCAATTTGTTTCAGCGGGCCAGTCGTGCCTTGCACTTCGGGTTCAATACCTTCGCGCTCGTTTTTGAGCATGGCATTGGCATGCAGCGGGATGTCTGGGCGCGACCATGCGTCAGGCGCAGGAGAGAGGTCGTCAGTATTGGTTTCGCCAGGAACCTTAAAGACGGTTAAGGTGATTTTCTCTTCCAGTGCAGGCTTGGAGAGGAACCACTCTGCAGCAGCCCAAGACTGAATAACGTCTTTAGCAACTGAATTGCCATTTTTGGCGCGCTCTTCAACGTCATGGAACGCATCAAACATGAGAAGGGTATGCTTGAGCTGTTCGCCAGCTTCACGAGCAAGTTCTTCATTGTCTAATAGTTCGACCATGGAGACGATGTTATAACCGCCTTGCATGGTGCCGAGAAGTTTGACGGCATGGATCTTATCGATCAGCGGAGAGGTGGCTTCACCTTTAGCAATCGCGGTTAAGAAACCTGCTTTTACATAAGCAGCTTCATCAACACCTGGGGGGACTCGGTTGGTGATTAGGTCAAGAATAAACTCTTCTTCACCTGCCGGCGGATTTTTAAGTAGCTCAATTAAGGCAGCGACTTGTTCGGCGTTCAGGGGCTTGGGCGGTACGCCCTCTGCAGCGCGTTCCTCGACATGTTGGCGGTAAGCTTCAAGCACGTTGGGGCCCTCTCATCTTCTTAATGGTGACGAGCGCATACCCACACGGTATTGAGTATGTGCCCGGACACGTGACATACGCTTGAAAAACAGCGTCTGGTGGATGAGGTGGATTCTACGGGAAACTGTCGACAATGTTAAGGCGGCAAGCTCCTGAGGGCCTTGTACTTTATGTTGAGGAGATGGTGTAGGGTTTCTTAATAGCGCGTTTTTTTCTTAATTAATCCAGCGGGTGGAAGTTTTTTACCGAACAGGCGTAATTGAGGGTGAGGGCGCGTGTGATTATTGTGATGCCGCGTTACCATACTGTTTGATTATTTCGTCGTATTATTATCACTACGACAGCTGAATCGCGGGTATTGTGGTGTGGAGCTTCAATATAAGCGTAATTTTATATTAGATATGTGCTATATAAAAAGTGCTGTTACGGCTCTTTCAACAGCGAGCGTAATGGCAGGGAACAAACGCCCAGGGCGTTTATATGTTGTACAATAGTGAGATAAGCGCTTGGTAATGGTGTTATGTCGATACAATTAAATATGTTGCAACCTGTAGGTCATGCGCTTCAAGCGGATGATTTACTGCCAGAATGTCTCCATCAGTTTCTTGCGTGCTCAACGCCTGATGCATGGCTGCAATGGGCGTTGGATAACCCAGAGATACTTCTTATTGACCATGCTCAGTGTGAGAAAAAAGCCGCTTCAACGGCAATGAGCTTGCTCTATCGTTACGTTGATCAGCCGTTACTATTAAGCAAGATGTCGCAACTGGCTCGAGAAGAACTCCTGCATTTCGAGCAGGTAGTTGGCTTAATGGAGAAGCGAGGCGTGGCGTACCGTCATCTTACTGCGTCACGCTATGCCGAAGGCTTGCGCAAGCATGTGCGTAGCAATGACCCTGAGCGTTTAATTGATGTGTTAATTATAGGTGCGCTCATTGAAGCACGTAGCTGCGAGCGCTTTGCGCGCTTAATTCCTTATTTAGATGAAGAGCTTGCCAAGTTCTATCGCACGTTAGTGAAGTCAGAAGGTCGTCACTTTGAAGACTATTTGCTGCTTGCAAGACAGCAAACATCGGCATCAATAGATGACAGAATCGCCTTTTTTGTGGCGCGTGAAGCGGAGTTGATTACTTCGCCAGATACGGCTTTTCGTTTTCATAGCGGTGTGCCTGCTTAAGCCACCGCTAGTCTAGGTAGGATATGTATCATGCGCGATGCTCGTGAGACAGACCAACTGACCCTGTTTGGCCATTTCTCTTTAGCACAAGGAGAAGATGTGCTGACGCACTTCAGTTATGACAAGGTAAAAGCGCTGCTCGTTTATTTGTTGCTGCACCGACAGCCGGTCAACCGAGCTTCCCTCGCAGAGTTGCTTTGGCCAGACCAGGGGCTGTCATCGGGCAGAACCAACCTACGTCATGCGCTTCACTGTCTGCGTCAGTCGATGGGGGACAATGCCGAGCAAGTGTTGAACGTATCTCGCCAGACCATCGCTTTTCAGTTGCCTGCCCACTGGCGGGTTGACTTGCACGAATTACAGCAATTGTTGGAAGGCCCTCGAGATTTGGCGAACCTCGAAGAGGTGATGTCGTGTTATCAGGGGGATTTGATAGAAGAACTCCAGCTTGCCAACTGCAGCGAATTTCAACGCTGGTTAGTTCAAGTACGAAACGAGTGGCGTCAGCGTGTTATCCGTTTCGCTGAGCAGGTGTTAGATGCCCACTCCGATGTCCCTGACAATCTATTGGAAGGTTTAGTCAGTCGCTTTTCTGGCTACGGTCCATTTCATGAACGTCTGGTACGTCAGTTGGCCGAGAAAAATCAGATGGCGGCTGCCCATGAACAGTACAACAGCTATCTACAGTTGTTGGCGCTTTCTGGACAGCAGCCCGAACCGAGCTTTCTACAGTTAGCTAATTATTGGTCAGATGGTCACCATGATCCGCGTGTACTGAGCCCGCAAGGCGCTTTTTCGCGCGTGTTGGCAGCGGATAGTAAGCCTCTTCGCGAAGATGAAATTGAGCTGCGCCAGTTATCTGTGATGGCTATCCGGCTTAAGTTACAAGGTGATTGGCAAGATCGCGCGGCTACCCGGAACTGTTTGGCGCTTCAATTAGAGCTACTGCGCTGGTTAGAGCAGCAGTGTCATCACTTAGGTGGCTTCTGGTTGCCGGGCGCAACAGGTGGGCTTGGCTTGGCCTGCTTTGGTACCCATGGTCCGGCTCATCAGTTGGCAGAGCTGGTTGCGCTTTATGAGCACTGCCGTCTGGCGTTGCCTTTAGAGTCCCAGCGTCACTGGATCGGTGACGGTGATCCTCCAAAATTTGAGCTCGCCGCAGGTCTTAATAGCGGAAGAGTGGTTTATCTACCTGAACGTCAGCTAGCTGACCCGCTTGGCCAAGTAACCCAAGTATCACTGGAGTTAATGAGTGCCGCAGAGGGTAGCGAGTTGGTGATCTCTCAAGAAGCCAGCCAGCACATGCCGCCTGCACTTGATTTGCAACCGCGGTTGGTATCTCGTTTAGTGGCGAGCGATGGCCGCGTCCGCTTGAGAGCGTTAGTGCTGGGAGTGAATGAGGGCGGTAGGGATGCGCTACCTCCCAGTTTAGTGGGTCGAGAAACATCACTACGCACGTTAAGAGATGCGTTGGCGAGGGCAGGCATTGGTTTGCGCCAGAGTGTGCTAGTACGTGGTGCATCCGGGATGGGTAAATCTGCGCTAATGGTGGGTTTTCGCCAGTTAGAACTGAGTCGTGATGCTGCCATTTGTTGGCAGCCAACGACGCGGCTATCGGTGCTAGAGCCCTACGGTGTCGCACGTACTCTGCTCGCTTGGTATGTTGAAGCAACGCCAACTTGTGAAGCTGTTCGTCAATTGCAAGAAACGCTCTCCTTAGAGCCTCTGGAGGATGAACGTCAGCAACTGCTTGAAGAAGCGCTCGGTGTGCGTGATGTTCAAGAAGTGGCCCAGTTAACTCAGAATGGTGAGGCTATTGAGCTAGTTGTAAAGCTGTTACACCGCTTAATCGATCATCTGGCCAGTTCACGGACATTGGTACTAATGATTGATGATCTGCAATGGCTTGATGAACCTTCATTCAAGGTGTTGGCAGGGCTACAAGCTCGGTTGCCGATCAATACAGCCTTCATGCTGGTCGCCAGTCACCATGGCCGAGAGCCACTGCCGGTCAAATTGCACTGGGATCAGCAAATTACCCTTGGAAGGCTGGATGCGCAACAGTCGTCTCGCTTGCTTTCTCAGTTATCCCGCCGGTATCGCATTCATTTAAGCCCACGGCTACGCAATCAAATCATTGAGCGTTGCGATGGGGTGCCGCTGTATATGCAAGAGATTTGTCGGCGTTTAGATATGGATCGCCGTGAAGGTCGTAGTGTGCAGTTTGATGAGCTGCCCAAAGGGTTGTTAGGACTGCTGGCTAGCCGAATTGACCAGTTGGAGGGTGATCGGGAAATTGCCCACGTAGCGGCGGTATTAGGCAAGCGTTTCCGTCTTGATTTTCTGCAAGAGTGCAGTGGTTGGGAAAAGCCGCGGCTGTGCCAAGCAATTGAGCACATGCGTCAACTGGAAATTATCGAGCCAGTGGATAAAGACGGGGGCGAGCCAGAGCATCAGTTTAGCCACCAACTGCTGCAAGAAGCCGCTTATCTTTCGTGCCCTAGGGATGTGCGGGTTAAGCTTCATCAGCAGGTAGTCACGCTGATTGAAGAGCGCTTCCCTGTATGGATTAGCCGCCACCCTGGTGATTTTGCAACCCACCTACGCCGCAGCGGCCACTACGCCAGGGGCGCTCGTTACTTTGAACTGGCCGCGCGGGAAGCCCTCAAGGTGAGCGCTAACCGTACGGCACTGCGCATGGCAGACTTCGGACTTGCTAGCCTGCGTCATGTCGATCATGAAGTTGAGCGCGAAGTGAGCCTGCTGACCGTGCGTGGCCAAGCGGCCTTCGCCTTAGAGGGGCATGGTTCGCCCACTGCGCATGAGAGCTTCGTGCGTGCGAGGGAGTTGCTCCGCCAGTCGGGTGGCGCCGCCACGGAAGATCCAGAAGACCTTGAGCAAATATTTTTGGTTAAGTGGGGCTTATGGGTTGGTCGAAGTCAGCGCTATGCCCACGCCGATGCATTTGCACTCGCCTCGACGCTGGCAGACATTGCTGGGCGTTTAGAGGATCCGCGCTACCAAAGGCTGGCAGATTATGCGCGGGCGCATTGCGAATACTGGGCTGGACGCATTCAGCAAGCGCATGACCACCTGGACGAAATTGACCCGCTCAATGCGCAAATGATGATTGAATGGCTGCCATTCTCTGATCACCCGCAAGTAACCGCGGCTTCTTTCCAAGGCTGGGCGCTCTGCTTGCGTGGTGACTACCAGCGCGCAGAGCGGCATATCTCTTCCGCGATCCGATTAGCTGAAAAAATTGGCCATCCAGGTACGCTTGCCATGGCGTTGATGTTTTCCGCTGCGCTTTATCGGCAGCTTGGCCATGTACATCTAGCAGCACGACACGCTGAGCGTGCTGCTGCAATGACGGGTACGCCCGATTTGCAACTGTGGCAGATTTCTGCCCAGGGGATTCTTGGCTGGCAGCGAGCGCTGGCGGGTGACCAGGGGGGCTTAGTGCAGGTGCGGGACAGCCTGGACCAGATGGCAGAGCTGAATGGGCGTGATCGCTATCAGCGTCCGGTCCTATGGTACTCAGATGCATGTATTGAGCTTGGCGAGTTAAAAGCGGCTGAAGATTATCTGGATCAGTGTCTGGTCATTGCCAAAGAGCGCACAACGCTCTTTTTACCTGAGTTGGCAACGCAGTTAGCTAAAGTGCGTGATTTGCTCGGGCACCCTGCTAATGAAGTGAAAGCGCTGGCTGAAATGGCCATTAATCAGGCCCGTGAGCATGGCAATCGCCATCAGGAGCTTGCGGCGCTCGAGCTTTGGCTGACGCGTATTGCACCAAACGACTTGCAGGCCAAAGAAGCATTTAGGCGCTTATTGAGTGAAGTGAGCCATAGTGATGCGCCAGTGCTTGTTCGCTGGGTTAGTCTGCTTGATAGACGGTTGCCCCACGCGGTAAGTGTTGAAAACGAAACCTGAACGGGTGACTAACGGGTTGATGTTTCCAGCCAGTTAAGTGTGGCGAGCGCCTCTTCTCGGTGCTCGCCACACACATCAGCATCATAGTCGAACCGCGCACACACAGCGGGACGGCTAGGATCGCCAAATAACCTGCATAGATTGTCATCACTTAACTGTACGCATCGAACGCCCGCCGGTTTGCCATTTGGCATGCCGGGTATATAAGAGGTGATCGACGGTGCAATACAGCAAGCACCGCAGCCAGCTCGGCAGGCGGCGGTGTCTGTTGCGAAAACGTGACTACTCATGGCGAGGCTTCTGCCGTCGCGCCTTTATCAATCCCCTCAAAGGCTTGAACCAGTGTTTTATGGCCGCTGTGATCTGCAATACTCTTGGCAAGCCATAACGCAATATTCTCGACGGTTGTCGGCTTGGGCAGTACACAGCAGCGTTCTTGAGGCAGCGTGATCGAAAATGTGCCTTGTGCCGACTGATAACGGCAAGTCAGCTTTTCATCAACCTGGCTTTCAATATCGGCCTGTTCAAGCAGGTATCGATTATCCAGCCATGCTGCCCAGCGCTGCTCAAGCGCTGGCTGACGTGCCTGCTGCTGCCAGATAAACAGGCGCGAGCGGTGGCCATGGGCAATCCGCTGACAGTTGCCGAGATGCCGTTTCAGTCCGTGAGTGTAGCCATAGGCAGCGCCGTCTATAGGCTCGTCACTCAGCGTTAGCGTGACACTGTGGACATTAGCTGGCCGTTGCTCTTGCTTCGTCAGCTGTGAGCTTAAATAGTGGGTGACACGCTCAACAGTGATGGTATCCCAGGGGAGCAAGGTAAATGCTTGGGCTGGCCCGCGAACTTCCATTTCGTAAGGAGTCGCTGTTCTAATGCAGATACCTTCAGCGCAGTCAGTAACCTTAATGCCGGGCGCGTTGACAGGTACGAGCAGCGTATGGTCTAGGCCACTATCGAGTGTGCGTTTGATCCAAGGCTTAACTTCCCCGAAGTCAAAAAGCATACCATCTTCGCCTAGCTCCCCATCCAGTTGAGCATCTACTTGCCAGCTACAGCCTACCAACCCTTTTGTAGGGCACCACAGTGAAACATCAATATGGCTGAGACGATTTACAAATAACGCCATTACTCAAATCCTGCAATCTTGTGCGTTTGAAGCGATAGCCGCCACTGGGGGTTAGCCATGCAATACTCGGTGGTTGCCTGAACCGTCGCGTGATTTCTCTGCGCTATGCCGTGGTCCATCGGCTGCAAAAAAAAGTGGTTGAAGTCCAAATTGGCGAATTGAGTGGGTGGCGCTGCAGATTGTGGGAAAACCAGCTTTAACTCATCGCCACGGGTGACCACCAATGAGTTTGTGCCCTTCGGGCTAACACATAGCCAGTCAATTCCTGGCGGTGGTATGACCGTTCCATTCGTTTCAACAGCCACTTCAAATCCATCGCTGTGTAGTAGTGCGATCAGCGGGGTATCAAGCTGGAGTAATGGCTCGCCGCCAGTGAATACCACGTAGGGCGTTGCTCTCCCCGCATGAACTGGCCAAAGGGCTTTAATGTGATCAGCGAGTTCACGTGGAGTGTTAAAGCGCCCACCGTTAATGCCATCCGTACCGATAAAATCGGTGTCGCAAAAGGAGCATTTTGCGCTGGCGCGATCGATTTCACGCCCAGACCACAAATTGCAGCCGCTAAAGCGGCAAAATACGCTGGCACGGCCTGCCTGTGCACCTTCGCCCTGCAAGGTATAAAAGGCTTCTTTGACGTGATACATCAGCTGGTAACCTGTGCAGGGGTAGATTCATACGCCAGTGGGTCTGAAGTATTGTTGGCTGCGAACGCCGCCAGCCGTTCACGGCAACTGCCACACTTGCCGCAAGCCAGTGGGCGCCCTTCATAGCAGGTCCAGGTATCACGGTAGTTCAGGCCCATTGCTAAGCCATCGCGCAAGATATCGGCTTTGCTCGATGCTAGATAAGGTGCATGCAGCGTTATCGGTTCAAAATTAGCGATGCCAGCGACCTGGTTCATTGCGTGAACAAATTCAGGGCGGCAGTCAGGGTAGAGAATATGATCACCGCCGTGGGCGCCGTAATCGACACGCCCCGCACCGATATTAACTGCCTTAGCAATGGCTAACGAAAGCAGAATCATATTGCGGTTAGGGACAACGGTGGTAGGGAGGTTATCAGCGGCGTAGTCACCTTCAGGCATTGATATATCTGGGTTGGTCAGCGCTGAGTTATCAATTAAACCGTGAATAGCACGTATATCAACGACTTGATGGGGAATATCGTGCTGCTTACAAACGGCTTTCGCTATGTCCAGTTCTTTGGCGTGGCGTTGGCCATAATCAAAGGAGAGCGCATGAACCTCGAGCCCTTCTTTAATTGCGCGGTGAAGAACGGTATAGGAGTCCATGCCGCCGGAATAAATCACAACGGTAGATGACGCGTCTGCGCCAGAGGTAGGGGGTAACGACATAATAATTACTCATTGGCCGGAGAATTTATTGAGTGCTTTAGCGTCGCGCTAAATGAGATTCCGGGGTCCGGTCCGGAAGGACGGCAGTTTACGCAATGCGGGCTTGCCTGGCCAGTGGTAGCGGCAATTGGTACCATTTTCTGTTCGGTATGCGCATGGGCCAACATGCTAAGCTAATCCTTCTAGTCGTAAGGGATGAATCCATGGCCACCATAGAACATAGCGAAATTATTAATGCTCAGCCTGAAAGAGTGTTTGAACTGCTGAGCCGAGTTGAAGATTTTGCTGACTATTCTGATCTCATTAGATCAATTGATACCTTAGGCGATAACCGTTATCGCTGGCATGTCCACGCGGTGGGTATGGATTGGTCATTTGATGTGGCAGTAACCGAGATCAAGCCACCTTATGTGCTGGCATGGGAATCATTGGAAGGCGTTAAAAACCAAGGTCGTTATCAATTGCGTGAAGTGCCGGAGGGGACAGAGGTATCGCTTACGCTGAGTTATGAGATCCGTAACCGATTGATGGAAAAAGCGGTGAATCGTGCTGCAAAGCCATTAGTAGGAAAAGTGAGCAGGCAAATTCTTGAGCGCGTTGAAGCTCGCCTCAACAGTTGATGGCTATATTGGCGCCGTTAGTGAGCGGCGCGCAAAGAGGTGTTCAGCAGCAATCAAGCTCGTTTGTGCATCGAGGCATCAAGGTGGTCGACAACTTCGGCCCAGTCGGCATCATCTTCCACGGCCTCACGAAGAAAATCAGCTTGGCCTTCGTTCCAGCAGGGTGCCTCCGCGAGCGGCATTTCTTTGGGAAGGGGGGAGTGGCGCTGAATAAAGTGCTCTATGGACTCTGCATCCGAGCGTAGCCCGAGTTGTTCAAATAGCTCGCTAAAATAGTGTACAGGCCGTTCCATACGCTGCTTTCCTTTTGGTTGTTAGCGTATGTTTAAACATAGCGTGTATAAGTGACTACGCCAGTGCGAATTGATCGACGTGCGGTGTTTAGCGCTCGCCGACAAGTGGCGTTAAAAATCGCTGGCGTCGAATGTCCATGGAAAGGGGTTGAGCCAATAGGTGAACGAGTTTGGTGAAAGCGGCTTCCGGTGTCATGTTATCTCCAGACAGTAGGCCCGCTTCTGCTAGACCGTGGCCCGCTGCGTACTCGCCCATATGAATGCTGCCCTGGGGGCACTGGCTAACCGCGGCCAGCAGTTTTCCTTCGCCACTGGCGTTAGCAATGACATCAATGATTGCAGGGTCGTTGGGTATATTACCTGCTCCCCAAAGCTGCAGTAGAGCCCCCTTAACGCGCGAATCACCGAGCAGAGCTTCCAATTGCCAAGGCGATATACCTGGCCACAATGCTAGTCTGATAACGGCGCCATCGGAGACGGCTTGATAGTCTGCAAGCTCAAAGCGGGGCGCGCCGCGTTGTTGAAACCCTAAACCTCTACTTGGGTAATAAATGAAGTCATCGCCAACGCGTTCACCGATACAGGGGTAGCTTGGTGAGATAAATGCATCTAAGGATTCCGTGTGTTGTTTAATCGCTCGTGCCCCCCTCAGAAGGCGATTTGAAAAATAGATCGCCACCTCTTGTAACTCAACGTTTGCAGCAAACCTTAATGCTCCGTAAAGGTTGCCGATTGCATCGCTATCAATCATTTCAAGAGGATGCATAGAGCCTGTTAACACAACCGGGCGGTCAATCCCCTGTAGCTGATAGGCAAGACTCGACGCGGTCCAGCTTAGGGTATCCGTGCCGTGGATAACGACAAATCCACGGTAGTTGGCTAAGTGGGCTGCAATATCGTTGGCAATCTGTTGCCAAGTCAGCGGCGTCGCTGCACTTGAGTCGATCAATGACGCATAACTAAGCACGTCATAAGCGGGAAGGGCATGTTGGTGCAGTATAGGAAGCTGGCTTAGTGCGTCTGCCATGCGATCTTGAAAGTTCCCCCCTGGGGCTAGTCCCTTTACATTTGGCTGCATGCCAATGGTGCCGCCAGTATAGATGACCAGCACACGTTCTTGAGTGGGGGCGGCGTTTGCCAGGGGAGAAGTGATGCTCATAGCCGTTTCCTGAATTGGGCGAATCTAAAAGGGTCTTTCTCAATCGTAGCGTCTAAGTACGTGTGTCTAAGTACGTGTGTCTAAGTGCTTGTGTCTAAGTACCTGTGCCTAAGTGTCCGTGCCTCTGTATGCTATTGAAACAGGCTCTGCAAACTGAGGCAGGTATTGCCTTGCACGACGGCTAACCGCGATGTACTAACAACTCACCGCTATGATCGTCTAATTGGCGGTTACGCCCAGCCAATAAGGCAAATCCGCAACAAATAACAATTAGCAGAATAAGCAGCCATGCTATGTGGGCTAACTCTGCTCCGGCTTGCAGCATCAGACCAACCCCAAAAGGGCCTAGCGCTGCCAACGTATAGCCGCCACCCTGTACTAAGCCAGAAAGCTGCCCCGCGAGACGCGAGTTAGCCGTTCGTAACACCAACAGGCTGAGTGCTAAGCTGAAGCTGCCGCCTTGACCAATACCAAGAAGTACCGCGCCGGGCCACTTCCAGGCTAGTGGCGCAATAAGCAACATCCAAAGCCCTAGTGCAGTGCTAAAAAGAACTAGTAGTAAGGCAGGGCGTTGATCGTGGGTTAAGCGGGCTAGCCAAGGTGCGCCCAGTGCTGAAACTAACTGACACATGATTGAGATGGCCATTGTCCAGCCGGCCGCAGCTTCATCATAGCCTCTGTAGACTAATAAGGTGGGCAGCCAACCAAACACAATGTAAGCCATGGAAGACTGAATGCCCATGAACAGCATGACATGCCACGTAAGTGGCTTACGCATTAATTGGGCGAGCGAAGAAGAGCTTCTTGGCTTGAGTGGGGTGTGTTGGGCCGTTGGCATGTTGATCACCCATAGTGCCAGGGCTACTAATGCTAACAGTGACCAGCTCATTAGACTCAACTGCCAGCTGCCTAGCCATTGCATCAGCGGAACACTAAGACCAGCGCCTAAAGCACCGCCGAAACATAACGCCATGGTGTATAAACCAGTCAGAAGATCGGCGCTGTGGGGAAGCTCGCGTTTAACAAGCGCTGGTAGAAGGGTGCCGCTAAGGCCGATCGCGCTGCCTGCCATTGCTGAGCCAATAAAAAGCGCGCCAGGCACTGGCATGCCTCTTAAGATTAAACCGCAAGTTAATAAAAGCAGTGCACTACTCAGGGCCCGTTCGCTGCCCAACTGTTTAGCCAATAGGGGAGCAAGTGGGGCTGACAAGCCTAAAAAAAGCACGGGCAACGTGGTTAAAATGCCCGCTGATGCAGGACTTAACCCCGCAGTTTCTTGCAGTCGGGAAAGCAGCGGCGCAACTGATGACATAGCAGGGCGTAAATTAAGCCCTACTACGAACATCAGAACAATAAAGGTGTATGTGCGACGAGAAGCCATGCTGACATTTACTTGAGGTGGGGGCGTAAGTCGCCGCGTACCGCATCAAGCAGGGTAATGAAATGATAATCTTGCTGCGTGTCTAAGCAGTCTACGCGCACCTCGGTACGCATCCCCTTATCAATATTCAGCTTGTCGTAGATTTCGAGGGTTAATTTACGTGCAGGTTTATCCCCAGGTGTAATAATGCCGTCTTCCAGCGTAAAGGTTTCCAGTAACGTTACCCGTACTCGCGTGCTGCTCTCTTCGCTAAGTACCCGTCGTACAAATAACCATCCTTCACAGGGTAGCGATTCGTTATCATTACGTTCACGTAAGAAAAGTGTGCGATAACAAGCGCCCTCTGTAGAGGCTTTTTCAGCCATGCTGCGATACGCCTGCAGCACTTGTCCAGCCGATGCCCGGGCATCTTCTAGCCGCTGTGAAATACCTTGGTGCTCACGGCTTAGTTGCTCCTGGCGTTGAAAGGTAAGCCACTGGCGGTAATCGTTAATAAGTTGAGACGACGCCATAATCACTCCATGAATAAGTTAAGCTGTGCCAGCGGAATACGCGAAGCGACAACCTTCGCATATTCCTAAGCTAAGGGCTAGCGACGGGCGCGACGACGACGTTCACCGCCTGTATTAGCTGCTTGCCCTTCCGGTTTACGTTTGGCGCGGGGCTGCTTCTGACCACGGCGGCCATTTTCAATCGGCTCGGGCTTGGCGTTTGGATCAGGTTCAAAACCGGGTTCGATACGTTTAGGCAGGTTTTGCTTGATAAGACGCTCAATCCCACTCAGCAAGCCGTGTTCGTCGACACATACGAGCGAAACTGCTTCGCCATCGCTGCCCGCTCGGCCGGTGCGTCCAATACGGTGAACATAATCCTCTGCCACATTGGGTAAGTCGAAATTAACGACATGGGGAAGTTCGTTGATATCTAGCCCGCGAGCGGCAATGTCAGTGGCGACAAGTACCTGCAAATCACCGCTTTTGAAAGCACCTAGTGCACGTGTTCTAGCCCCTTGGCTCTTATTGCCATGGATGGCCATGGCGGGTATGTCTTGCTTAGAGAGCTGCTCTGCTAAGCGGTTCGCGCCATGTTTGGTGCGTGTGAAAACGAGTACCTGAAACCAACCATGCTGCTGAATTAAATGGGCCAGCAGCTCGCGTTTTTTATCACGATCTACTCGGTAAATGGTTTGCTCAATTTTTTCAGCGGTCGTGTTGCGAGGTGCGACTTCTATTAACGCTGGGTTGTTGAGCAGCTGTTGCGCCAATAACTGTATGTCGTTGGAGAATGTTGCAGAGAACAGCAGGTTTTGACGCTGTTTCGGTACTAAGCGCAATAGACGCTTGATATCATGGATGAATCCCATGTCGAGCATGCGATCAGCTTCGTCGAGCACCAGGATTTCTACGGCCGATAGATCCACGTGGCCCTGCTGATGCAAGTCTAGTAGCCGACCTGGCGTGGCGACCAACACATCAAGCCCCGCTTTGAGTGCATCCACTTGTGGCTGTTGGCCAACACCGCCGAAAATAATATGCGAGCGTAAAGAGAGGTGCTTGCCGTAAGCGGTTACGCTTTCGCCTACCTGGGCAGCAAGCTCGCGCGTAGGCGTGAGCACTAACGCGCGTACTTGGCGTTTGCCGGGGCGCTTGCCATTCGCTAACCGCTGTAACATGGGCAACGTAAAGCCAGCGGTTTTGCCTGTGCCAGTTTGTGCACTGGCGAGCATGTCGCGACCTTCAAGTACAACGGGTATAGCTTTTTGTTGAATAGGGGTAGGCTGCGTATAGCCCTGCGCGGTAACCGCCCGTAGTAAATCGTCGTGCAGACCAAGTTCAGAAAAGCTCATGCGTTCTCCGCAATCGCTTAGTAAGTGACGCCGCTTGGCGTCGTCGTTACTGAGCGTAATGTTCAAAAAGCGAGGATGGTACACCTTCGCGGCAGCGAAGTTTGCCAGATAAAGCACGCTGCCGCGATGGTCATTTTTTTGCCGATCAAGACGGTGAAATAGACATTGGCTTGAATCGGGGGTGACGTGGTGATGCTGAAAGATGACTCCTTTAGTATATCATGGATACTTCATTTCAGCGTTTAACCTAGAGGCTGGATGCCTTACTGATGTCACATCTGAAAATAATTTCCTTCGCGGATCTCGTTGGCGATTTGCAGGGCCACCTTATCCCAGCTTTCGCCAAGTGAGCGAACGAGAGCAGGGTAGCCGTCCTGCTGGAGCTCGGTCTCTGCAGAAAAACTTTTTAGCGCAAGTAGGTTGTTATCTGCGCCGCGTAACTGCCATTGGCCACTGGTGACCGCTCGCCCGTCGTGCCGCCCCTGAAATTGATCAACTTCAAGTAGTAATGTGAGCGCTTCAGGTGCATTGCCATCCGCATGAACGACCTGAATGGACGTGAGTTCTTGGGATAGTTGAGCACGTAATGCACGTTCTAATTGGCGTCCAATACTTTCAGCCCATTGGTGTTCGCGGGCTTCAATTAGGGTGATGTCATCAAGCTGCATGACGATGCCGTCCACATCCAGATAATGTGCTAAACGTGGTGCTCGCACTTGCAGTGTGCCGATCGGCTGGTTTGGCGAACTCACTGCATTTTCGCTTGGTAGCATGTAGCGAGAGGGTGGTGTGACACTGCTAGCGCAAGCACTTAGCTGTATGCAAAGGCCAAGTAGTGATAAATAGCGGATTGCCTTATAGCGCATAGTAAGCTCCTTCTTAGCGTGGTGCGCGAGGCACGGGATCTTGAGTATCCAGGTTGTCGAATAAGAGCGCTCTTGGGTTTTCATTTAATGTGCGAGTAAGTGGTTGTAAGTCGCGCATTAAGCGATCCAGCCGTTGAATAGCCGTTGTTAAATCCTGATAGGCTGGAGATGACGGTGATACACCTTGCAAGGTGTTACGCAGCTCCTCAAGAGTCGCATTTACGTTTCCGCCCACTGCCTGAGTATCGGGATCATTCAGCAACTGGTTGATGGAGGTGCTTACTTGGCGTATCTCGTTGAGCACACTTTCAGATGCTTGTAAGTTTCGGTCTAAACCTGCAAGTAATGGCTCAACTTCAAGCGCGTTTAATTTCTCAAGCAGGCTGGTTATCTGCGCTTGGATCTGTGCAAAGCCGCCAGCAACAGTAGGGAATACTGTCCGCTCGGAGAACATTTCGGCGACATATTCATCAGCTAAATCGCGTTGAAAATTAAGATCAACGAAAAGTGCACCCGTTAATAGGCTGCCATTTTTGAGTGATGCACGTAGCCCTAAGCCAAAAAGGCGCTTAAAGCGTGAGTCCCACTGTTCTATGTCGATGTCGGCATTCTCAATGCCCAACCGCTGAGGCTCGATTCGAATCAGCACTGGGATGGCAAACTGAGAACGCGAGTCGGGCTGTGGAGCGGTAAAGTTCCAGGGTACCGACGCAACCGTACCGATTCTTACCCCGCGAAATTCGACGGGCGCACCTTTCGATAATCCGCGAACGGTATCATCAACCAATAGCACGTACTCTAAATACTGATTGAAGGTTCCTTCCCGGGCAGTATTTTCATCCGCATAGAGATTAAAGCGTGCATTGGGTTCTACGGGTTGCCCCATCGGCAAGTCTTCTGGCACGCCAAACGTAACGCCGCCTCCCAGTAATGCTTCAAGAGACTCCACGTTGACACGTACACCATCGGCATCTAGTTGGAAATCAACACCGCTTGATGTCCAAAATCGAGTGCTATCCGTTACTAACTGGCCGTAGGGTTCTTCAATAAATACTTGGTGGTGCATGGTGCGAGATTCCGCGTCAAACCGAGTATCTTCAACTCGTCCTACGGTATAGCCCTGGTAAGAAACAGGGTCTCCTATACGCAGTGAGTTACCCAGTTGACTGACTAAGCTGATTTGCAAACCAGCCTGCCCAGCTGGGGCAACTGGTGGTGTATCACTTACCGTAAACTCGCGCTCAGGTTCATCAGACTGACCTGCCTCTAGCTGAATATAGGCACCCGACAATACCGTGCCCAGCCCGCTAATGCCCTCGCGGCCGATGCGCGGCTTTACCACCCAGAATCGGCTATCTTCCCTTAGCATCGCTTCCGCTTCTGGTTGGATGCGGGCGGTCATAACGGCATGGGAAAGGTCATCAGATAAGCGAACGTTTTGGACTCTGCCTATTTCAACATTGCGGCTGCGAATAAGCGTGCTGCCCGCTTCAATACCTTCCGCGCTGTCCATTGTTAGTGTAACGAGCGTGCCTCGGCTGGCGTAGTTGTCGTAGGCAAGCCACAGTCCGATCACAACAGCAACGATTGGCACGATCCAAATCGGAGAGAGCCGTGTTTGCGGTGATGACTTCGCACGATGTAAATCGTTGTTGTCGTTGGTATCGGCTTTCTTTGGTGTTGAATCATTAGCCATCAACAGTTTCCTTGGTGGCCGTGTTACGGCGTGTAGAGCGAGGGGGCGGAGTGTCCCAAATTAAGCGCGGGTCAAACGTCATGGCTGCTAACATTGTGAGCACAACGACGGCAGCAAACGCGAGCGCCGCCGGCCCTGGTGTAATTGACATTAACGACCCTGCGCGAATCAGAGCTACTAATATTGAAACCACAAATACGTCAACCATTGACCATCGGCCTATAAATTCAGTCAGCCGATAAAGTCGAGTTCGGCTTTGTGCGTTGAGTTCGTTGCTGTGCTTAATGACCATACAGAGCCAAACCAGTGCGACCAGCTTACCAACGGGAACAATAACACTCGCCACAAAGATAACCACGGCCACGGGCCAGGAGCCCATTTGGATCAGCTGTACAACCCCACCGATGATCGTTGAGGGTGATGAGTGCCCTAAGCTAGTCGTGGTCATAATAGGGTATACATTAGCAGGGATATACATCACCGCTGCTGCAAAAAGCAGTGCCCAGGTGCGTTGCAAGCTGTGTGGTAATCGTGGGTGGAGCTTTTCTTGGCAGCGCAGACAGTGCCCCTTGGCATGCTCATTAAGCCGATTAATTAGGCCGCAAGTTGGGCAGCCGGTTACCCCTTGGCTTGCCGCTGTCGTTCCTGTGAGAGTGCCTTCTGGCGCGAGGGGTTCTTTCTCTAAAGAGAACCACATCCAATCTGAATCAATGGATTGTGTCGTTAACAGTAAAAGGATGGCAAACGCGCTGAACGCCCAGAAGGAGATGCCTATTTCAATGTGTGCCATGCCAGCTATTTTTATCAAACTCACCAGCGCCCCAACGATGAAGACATCCGCCATCATCCATGGGGTAAGCCTCGCTAGTGAACGAGCGATGTCCCGACTAAACGGCATTGGATGGCCGCGAAGTAAACCAAACTGAAGCCAGATCACGCTAATTAGATAAATAGCGGGCAGCACAACAATGGTCATAATGACAGCGATAGCGACAACAGGCTGATGAAAAGCGATGAGCGTAGTGGCAGTCTGTGAAAGTTCTATACGATTACCAATGCCACTGATGCTAAAGCTAACAAACGGAAATGATACTGCTGCAAGTAGCGCTATCAAGGATGAAAGCGCAAGCGCCATGCTTCTCTGAGCAGGATAACGATGCCGCTTTACCAGCACATGTGAACAGCGTGGGCAAGATGCTTTCTCTCCAGAGCCGAGCGGAGGGAGTGCAGACACCCAGTCACACTCATGGCAGGCGCGTAAGCGTCTACGCTGGGCGCGTGCTTCAGGAGGGCGGCAGTCGACCTGTGGTGAGTTCACCCGCAAAGAAGGTCGTTTGATAAACTGAAAATGAGGCAACTGCTAATTCTCAATACGTTGAGGAATCCAAATTAGTACGGTGGGCAGATACTACTGTCAAATCGAGATTAATCTTCGCCCCGTAAAACAGCACTTGACCTAACCAACTAGTTAGACAAGGATGCCTCGGCAATGGTGCCTAATGATAGTGCCTAACATTACGTTATTAAGGAAATGAAATAATGTTGCTCCCTTTTTTGGCTGTAGTTTTGGGCTTGGTGCTTCTTGTATGGAGCGCTGAGAAATTTATCGATGGTGCTGCAGCTACCTCTAGGTGGTTAGGACTATCGCCTCTATTAATTGGCATGCTGGTTATTGGTTTTGGCACCTCTGCACCAGAAATGATGGTGTCAGTGTTGGCGGCCATGCAAGGAAATCCTGGTTTAGCGGTAGGTAACGCCTATGGTTCCAATATCGCTAATATTGGCCTTGTTTTAGGTTTTGTCGCGTTGATCGCTCCTTTAGCGGTGCATTCTGGTGTGATCCGTAAGGAGATGCCACTGTTGATAGGTGTCATGCTTTTGACGGGTTATATGCTTTATGACGGTTGGATTTCTCGCGGAGAAGCCGTCTTACTGCTAGGTGCGTTGGCGCTCTTTATTGGGGTTAGTATTGTTCGTTCACGAGGACAGCAAGATGATCCGCTAGTGGGTGAAGTAGCAGAAGCGCTGGATAGTAAGCCCATGTCTCGTGGCAAGGCGTTTATGTGGACGCTAGTTGGACTAGTCTTGTTGATCGCTAGTTCGCGCATACTGGTGTGGGGGGCGGTCGAAATAGCGGTAGCTTTTGGGGTTAGCGACTTAATTATTGGCTTAACCGTTGTAGCAATAGGAACATCCTTGCCAGAGCTTGCTTCTTCTATCAGCGCTTTGCGGCGCAAAGAGCATGATATGGTGCTAGGTAATGTCGTAGGTTCTAACCTGTTTAACAGTTTGGCTGTGGTAGGTCTTGCCGGCGTTATTACACCCATTGAAGTAGGGCGCGAAGTGCTAATTCGTGATTGGAGCGTCATGACCTTTATGACCCTCATGATGGTGTTCTTTGCTTTCTCTTGGCGGGGGCGCCCGCGGCGTATAAACCGTATCGAGGGTGGCGTACTGTTCTCTATGTTCATTGCTTACACTGGCTACATGGTTAGCATCGTAGTGATGTCCTAACTGCGTCAATGCGACACAGTTTTGAAGAAGCGCTAGTAGTGTATAACGTTTGTCACAGCATCAAATGACAACACATTCGAATCTCAGGCCTAGTTGCTGTGTCGCTGCATCGTGCCTAGAGCCCATGCTCATTGCTAAAGTGCAGCACCAGTAAGGCTTAACTAAGCTTGTGTGGCCCAGCAGTGGGATGCTTATCCAGGTCTTAGGAGAGTGTGATGGAGCTTGCCCTCTGCGTACTATCGCGAATTCAGTTCGCCTTTGTGGAGTATTTCCATGCAATTTTTCCAGTTTCTACTATCGGGCTGGTCTCCTATATAGCATTACTCCATGGGCTTTTCTTTAAAACCCAAAACCCAGCTTGGGACCGTCTTTCGCTATTTTGGACAAAAGTGTTTGCGGTTGTCTTTAGCTTGGATGTATCCATTGCTGGCAAGGCGCGACCATCAAATGAGGAGTGCCACTAACCTTATGGCTACCTCTCAATCAGGTCAGGTAATACCCTTAACTTCACGCTCATGGTTGAAATCTCTTGCTCGGCGTGAACACAAAAAGCTCACACTAGCCGCAATAGGTGGCGTGCTTGCAGGGGGGCTTACGGTTTTACTAGTGGTGGGGCTTGCATGGTGCATTGATCAGCTTGTCATTCATGGTCGCTCACCGGCATCACTGACAGTTGTTTTCTTGGGGTTGGTGGCAGTGGTGCTGTGTCGCTCACTACTCCAAGCAATGCAAGAAGCCAGTAGTGCAGAGGCAAGTCTTCGTATTCGCCAGCATGCGCGAGAGGAGTTGTTAAATAAGGTGGCGACGCTTGGCCCCGTTTGGCTTACTCGCCAACAGAGTGGGGCGATAGCGACTCAGGCGGTAGAGCATATTGACGCGTTAGACGGTTATTTCGCGCGTTTTTATCCTCAGATGAGGATTGTCGTCGCATTACCGTTACTTATCCTTTGCATTGTTGGATGGCTGGACTACCTTGTGGCCATCTTTTTGTTGCTTTCTGCGCCACTTATCCCGCTTTTTATGGCGTTGGTAGGTATGGGCGCTGAGCGTTTGAATCGTGATCAATTTATGGCCGTGTCGCGTTTGTCGGCCCACTTTGTAGATCGAGTCAGAGGGATGACGACGCTCCAGCTGTTTGGCCATACCAAGTCAGCACAAAAAGATGTTTGGTATGCCACCGATGACTATCGACGACTAAGTATGCGCACGCTGCGTCTAGCGTTCCTGTCATCCGCGGTGCTTGAGTTTTTTGCATCCGTGGCGATTGCGGTTGTGGCCATGTATGTCGGTTTTGGTCTACTTGGTTATATCGACTATGGGCCATCCTCCGCTCTAACCCTCTTCACTGGGCTAGCCGTTTTATTGCTGGCACCCGAGTTTTTTCAGCCTCTACGAACGCTATCCCAGCACTATCATGACCGTGCAGCAGCATTAGGGGCGGCTGAAAGTATCGTGGCAATACTTAATGAGCCAGATCTGGTTCCTTCAGCCACGTCAGTGCCTCATTCAGAGAATACAGTTATTGAGTTTTGCGGGGTTGGTGTTGGATATGAGGGGCGTGCCACGGTCTTGTCCAACCTGAACGCTACCATCCGACGTGGTGACGTGGTTGCTATCACTGGTGAATCAGGTAGTGGTAAATCATCCATCCTAGCCTTAATGGCTGGTTTTATGATGCCTAGCAGCGGTGAGTGCCGCTATCGTCACAGTGGTCAGGTTGCTTGGCTGGATCAAACGCCTTGCATTATTCAGGGAACTCTTGCCGATAACCTGCGCTTAGCGGCCCCTGAAGCTGATCAGGTGTCAATGGTACGAGCACTGCAACGGGCAGGGCTGGGTGAGTTGTTATCCCAGCTACCAAATGGTCTGGAAAGCCTGGTAGGCGAGCGTGGTGTCGGACTGTCTGGTGGCCAAGCACAGCGTCTTACGCTGGCGCGTGTCTACCTTAGCGAGGCGCAACTGGTTTTATTAGACGAACCGACGGCAAGCCTAGACGCTATCACTGAGAAGGTTGTCATTCAGGCACTGCTAGATTGGGCAAAGGAAGGCCGTACGCTAGTTATTGCAACGCACCACCCTGCGCTGGTAGCCGTTGCTAATCGTCATTTTACCTGTGAAGCCGGTCAGCTTATTGAGGCGACGGTATGAAGCAGTTTTATCGCGATATGAAACCATGGCTGCTCATAATGCTGCGTCGTCGTCAGCGTTTCTTTATGGGGGCATTGTTAGCGTTGGTGACGCTCCTGGCAGGTCTTGCACTGTTAGGGCTTTCGGGTTGGTTTATTGCCGCGTGTGCGTTGGCTGGCATCGCGTTGGCAGCTGGATTGCCCGTTACTTTGGATATTTATGTTCCCGGTGGCGGTATTCGTTTTTTTGCACTGCTGCGAACGGTGGCACGTTACGCGGAGCGTCTTTATAACCACAATACCGTACTGACATTATTAGCTGATTTGCGCTACCGCGTATTTGGCGATTTAACCAGGTTGGATGAGGCAACCCTTAAGCGCCGCCGCGCGAGTGAATGGCTAAGTCGCTTAACGTCGGATATTGATACGCTTGACAACCTGTATCTGCGCTTGCTTATCCCTCCGTTAGTTGGGCTGTTAAGCATCCTGGTGGTATCTGGCTTTATCGCTATTTGGGTGCCAGTGTTGGGTGGTTTGATAGCCGCTGTGTTGAGCGTGCTATGGCTTGTAGTGACGCTTGGCTATGCGTGGTTGGGGTTTGGTAATAGCCACCAGCAAGTTAGCGACCAAGAAGAGTTACGCCGTCTAGTGCTTGATCAAGTACAAGCGTCGGCTGAGCTAATGAGTTACCAAACTAATCCTTGGTACCGTACGCGGATTAATCAGCACGAAGACCAAGCGCTAAGTAATCAGCGTCAGCTTGCTTATAAGTCGGCCATTGGCAACGCGCTAGTATTAGCGGTGACCGGCGTATTGTTGGTGGGCGTATTATGGCTGGGCAGCTTCATTGTAGAGGCCGGCCACGTGGCGGGGCCTATCATTGTTATGGCGGTTATCGCCGTGCTGGGTATAAATGAAGTATTCACTACGCTGCCTAACGCCTTTCTAAAAGTCGGTGCTAGCTATGGCGCTGCTCGACGATTAAATGCACTGAGCAGCATAATGACTGAGGCGCCGTCGTTGGCCTTGCCTAATGCTTCTCGTGGGCATTCAGTGGCGTTTTATAATGTTTCGTTTCGCTATCCCGATACAGTCTATTCGGTGCTGTCTGAGACTACATTTACCTTGCCTGCCGGGAAGCGAACAGTGGTGACGGGTATCTCTGGGGCAGGCAAGTCAACGTTGGCTAACCTTGTTATGGGTAGAATATCGCCTTCAGAGGGGCAGGTTTACGTTGCCAGCTGTGCGCCTTCTAACGTTACTGTGGAAAGCCGTGCCAAGCATTTTGCTTTGCTCACGCAGCAGGTTGATCTTTTTGATGGATCGTTAGCGGCGAATCTGCGTATCGCGAACCCTGAGGCAAGCGATGATCAACTGTGGGAAGCTCTCTCTCAAGTCGCCCTAAAAGATTGGGTAAAGCAGCAACCCAATCAGCTTATGACTCAAGTCGGCGAAATGGGGCAGCAGCTCTCAGGTGGGCAAGCGCGAAGAGTGGCATTGGCTCGTGTTTTTTTGCGGGATCCAGCAGTCGTGCTTTTAGACGAACCCTTTGCCGGTGTGGATGCCTTCACCGCTATGCATATTGCTAAATCTCTTGACCATTGGCTCACTGGTCGAACAGCGATCTATTTTATTCACCAAGTAGAATGCCCGTCGTTGCTGCCTGGCGTTAACTACCACTGGCGACTTGCTGGGGGGAAGTTAAATACGGATACTCTTGATAATGTTGGAAATAATTTATCCTAATGACAGGAGTTTCGTATGCATGAATTTCTTCTTCAACTCCCTAAGGTAGAGCTTCATTTGCATATCGAAGGCTCACTAGAGCCTGAGTTAATGTTTGAACTTGCCAAGCGAAATGGTATTGAGCTTCCTTACGCTACGGCTAAAGAGGCAAAAGCGGCTTACGAGTTCGATGACCTACAAGGGTTCCTAAATCTTTATTACCAAGGCATGAATGTGCTGCGCACAGAGCAGGATTTTTATGACTTGGCGATGGATTATTTTCAGCGTGCTCGTGGTGAAGGGGTGGTGCACATTGATATGCATTTTGACCCTCAGGCCCATCTCCAGCGTGGCATTCCTCTTGAGGTTGTGATGGCGGGATTGCTTCGTGCGAAAGAAGAGGCAGAGGCTACGCTTGATCTGTCTGTTGGTATGATTATGGCTTTTTTGCGTGATCGTCCGGCTGAAGAAGCGCTCAGCGTGCTCGAAAACGCTGCTCCATACTGGAAGTTTTTAGATGCGATTGGTTTAGACAGCGCAGAGCGTGATAATCCCCCGGTAAAATTCCAGGCACTGTTTGCGCGAGCTAAAGAACTTGGCTTGGTGCGTGTTGCCCATGCAGGAGAAGAAGGACCCGCCGAATATATTGCTGAAGCGATGGATCTCCTCGATGTTCAGCGAATTGACCATGGGGTTCGCTGCCTCGAAAGTGACACGGTGGTTAAGCGACTCAGAGAGCGTCAAATCGTACTAACGGTTTGCCCGCTGTCTAATGTCAGTTTGAAAGTAGTTGATGATCTTCGAGATCACCCTCTTCCCCAGTTGTTGAAAGAAAACCTCAAGGTGACAATTAGCTCAGACGACCCGGCTTATTTTGGCGGTGGGTTGCTGACAAATCATGTTGCCTGTGCTGAAGCATTTGGCTGGGATGCGGAGGTGTTCCGTATGCTGAACCGTAATGCAATTGAAGAAGCTTTTGTTGATGAGCCACGTCGCCAAGAGCTTTTGCAACGTCTTGAGTTGGTATGAAAGAACCGCCGACCTCGTGTTGATGGTGGCTTATGTAAATCGCTTCCCATCTCACCGTCGGCCAGCATAGGGTTGGTTGCTACCCGTAATGACGTTCCTACTAGACAAACTATCTTCTTAAGTAGTCGCCTATCTTCTTTCTAGGTGGCTATCAAACAAGATAAAAAAGTGTTGACGAATAAATAGAAATGGGTAGAATACGCCCCACATCGAACGGCAACGCCCTTCGGTAGCTCTTTAATAATTTGATCAGGTAATTCATGTGGGCGCTTGCCGATGAGGGTGA
>NZ_JABUZE010000188.1:0-67960 GCF_014897805.1 Halomonas sp. 3F2F | reverse complement strand
CGTGCAGGGGACTTTCACCCCCAAGTCATCCTGAGGCACCACCCCCAGGATAGCGCCAGTCAAGGCGCTGCGCGCCATGCCTGGCGCACACAAAAAAACGCCCCTGTATCAAAACAGGGGCGTAGACAAACGTTACAACACTTAGCGCTTGCGCGGTGGTTTCCTACGCGATGCCGCTTTTGGCTGAGGCTTGCTTGTTTCTTTAGCTGCATCTGCTGCTACATTATTAGTAGCAGGCACAGTTTCGGTAGACGCGCGTTGGGTAGCCTCCTTTTCCGCCGATACTGTCTCTGTCGACACGCTTTCAGCTTCTGTCACCACGCTTTCAGTTGGAGCGCTTGCAGCGGTTTGCGTATCAATAGCCGCCTCCTGGTCACCTGCTTGCTTAGTGTCAGTAGCGGGTGCGCTCACGGCTTTTGGCTGAGTAGCTTTTGGTTGAGCGGCTTTCGGTGGCCTTGCTTGATCAAATAGCGTCTTCACCTGTTCAAAACGCTCTGCTGCGTGCTCGGATAATTCACCGCTCGCAGCGAACACATGTTTAAGGTGCTCAATATGCCCGTCGATGTCGCTGCTGCTTTGCCCTTTTAACAGCTCGGGCAATGACGATAGCGCTCGCTCACGATCTAATTTCAGGATAAAGAACTGATCGCGCACCAAACGCTTAAATTCACTCAACGTTGAACTAGGCTCTAGCTCAGCACGGGAAGCACGTAACCGTTTGAAATTGCGCTCATCTGTTGCTGGCGCTCCGCCTAACACATAGATAACTGAGCGCATGACTGCTTCGTGAGCGCCACCCTGGGCTATTTTATTGCGCAGCTCATTTTTGCGGTTTTCAACAAAACGCTGATGCTCTGGCTCGGCTCCAGGACGACGACGATGCACATGCGCATCGCCATGCAAACCTACCGCTGCTTGCAATAGAGGCTGTCCGTAAATGTCCATAAACAGCCTTTCCGTCGTGCTATCGCGCAAATCTCGCACGGCATTGAGATTAGCGACGATTTGATCGGAGCACATCGTTTCTAGTGCTTTGAAAACATTATCTTGACCCACTTGCTGACGATTGCTGCGTACCGCTTCAGCCATCACCGGCAGCGGAACTGTCAGCGGATTACGATCAGATAGAAGCTTGTAGCCTAACCGGATAGGATGCATACGACGAATCCAGCGTGCCGCTTCTGGCGTCATCATGGCCTGCACCCAGGGTTGAACGTATAACCGATAGAAACCAAGATTGATCTCAGAAATACGTGCAACCGTTGCAAACCGACGATCATCCTCTGGGATATGCATTACATCCTGATCCAGCTCCTCAAAGTTACGCGATGTGAACTCAAGCAAATAATCACGCTCAAGCAACTCCGCATCATCTCGCTCGCTGGCATGCGAGACCGTTGTCTCATACAGTCCGGGCGGCATAACATCGATATAGTCCATGTTGGCCGTGAACTCAGCATGTTCTTTGCGCGACACACTACCGGAAACAAAAATCCCTAAGTGCCCTGTTGTGTCGTGCATGCAGTACACGATCGTCTGCTCGTTGGCGATGATATCTTCTTCGCCTTCGTATAAATCACGAATCCAACCCAGCGCCTGAGGCGGCGGCGTTATGTCGTCACCACGCGAGCAGAATACGACAACAGGTGAGCGCACATTGCGAAGATCAATACGGCGGCCATCGCGAGTCACTAGCTGAGCCGTCGAGAGACGATTACCAACAAAAAGGTTATCGACAATATATTGGATCTCTTGGCCACCTAAAACAACGTGACCGCCCCACCAGCGCTCGAACTCTAAATAGCGTTTGGATTCGGTATCGATGTTGTCATACAGATGGTACTGCTTTTTCCAGTAGGTATTGGCTGGGTTGAGACGCTCGAAGTTCTGCACTAGCCAAGCACCATCAAACAGACCGTTACCAATGTCACTCGTTAAAGCAGTAATCCAGCTTCCACCGGTCATGCCACCGGTATAGCGCATAGGCGCTTTACCGTGTTCCCCGGCCCAGTAAGAAAGCGGCGCACCGGCAATAAGAATCGGACCAAACACATCCGGCTCAAGTGCCGCAGCCATCATTATTTGCCAACCCGCCTGACAGTTCCCCACCACCATTGGTTTTTCAGCTGTTTCTGGGTGCAGAGCGATAACATGACGCAAAAACGCAATTTCCGCTTCTACCACATCCTCAACGGTTTGCCCCGGTTCAGGAAAAGGCAAAAAACCAATAAAATAGCAAGGGTGACCAGCCTTTAGAGCAACCCCAAGCTCGCTATCAGGCTTGAACCCGCCAATACCAGGGCCATGACCTGCCCTGGGGTCCACGACAACAAACGGTCGTTTCTCAGGGTCAATCTGAATATGGCTGGGGGGAAGAACTCTCAGCAGCTCATAATTGGTTGGATGGGGAAGCGTGCGTCCATCAATGAGCACCTCTGTATCAAATCCAAGCACGTTCGGCTTGGTTTGCTCCATATGCTCAAGATATTGATTTCCGCGTTCGCGCATAACATCCCAATACAGGACGCTACGCTCAATACTGTCGCGCCAATAGCCCGCTGCAGCCCGTCCGAATCCGAACGGATCTACCATGCTAGCAAAGGCCTCGCCGACCGGTAATGGAGCCATTTGATCAGACGCTCCTGGCCACAGGCTTTTCAGCGCGCTGCCAGGCAACAAAGGATGAGCGAGAAAGTTCATAAATTCTCCCATTGGGTTGATGCAAAGCATCCGTCCCGAAGCGTTGATGCTGCAATGCAATATAGTTTAGGCCACTCGCTGCATAACGTCGATGCTTACCTTTGCAAATTCATCATTGTTGTCATAAAGACGCCGCACATCATCGGTGGTAGCATTTCCAGCGTAATACTGAGAATTTTTGTTTTGTGGCACTTTCTATCTTCGGAGGGTGTATACCTAGAGGTTGTTATGTCATCCCTTACACTACTCAACCGTTTGACCTTCCGACAATTACAGGTATTCCAGGCAGTTCACCGCCAGCGCTCCTACTCGCGCGCAGCCGAGCAGCTAGGACTTACCCAACCTGCGGTTAGCGCACAAATTCGTCAGTTAGAACTCGCTCTTGGTCAGCCGCTGTTTAAATATGCCGGTAAAACTCTTCACGTGCTACCTGCCGCGGATACCCTAGCGCTCTCCACACGCGAGATTTTCGGACAGCTCTCTAGACTGCAAATGAATCTCTCGGAGATTAATGGCAGCATTAGCGGTGAGCTGAACATCGCGGCAGTCTCCTCAGCCCAATATGTGGTGCCTTATTTACTGGCACGGTTTCGAGCACGCTACCCCGACGTACGCATTCGTCTAAAGGTATGCAACCGCAGTCAAGCGCTGGAAAGGCTGGCAGAACAAAAAGATGATGTCGTGATTATGGCCATGGTGCCTGAAGACGACGACCTGGTAGTCATGCCCATTCTTGAAAATGAACTCATCGCTCTCGTATGGCCAGACCACCCACTACTTCACATGGAAGCACCCACATTAGCCGACTTTGCGCGCCATTATGTATTGATGCGTGAACCAGGTTCTGGGGTACGTATCGCATTTGAGCAACTGGCTGTTGACCAAGAAGTCGGCCTTCCCCACCGCATTGAATTAGGCACTAATGAAGCCATTAAACAAGGCGTTATGGCCCATTTAGGCGTTGCCGTTTTGCCCCGTTTGGCGGTTCAACTTGAACTAGAGCAAGGGCTGCTATCCGCGCTCCCCTTACCTAACTTCCCCATTCGGCGCTCGTGGTGCACGGTGTATCGTCGCGATCATTTTCCGACACCAGTCGCTGATCTTTTTTTACGCTTTACACGGGAACACCTGCCAGATTTTCGTCGGTATTTCCAAGCCCCATCTAGCCCACTACCTAGCCACGGCGTTTCCTGCCTACCTTTACTGTCACTATAGTGGGCTATCGATTGGCTGGACTGTCTGTTTGGCGGTTCGATGAAGAGGGCTTAGTGTCTTGTTAACCAACAGATATGTTACATTAGCCTACTACCTACGTATCATTCAGAATCTTCAGGGTTTGGCATGTATTCGCGCAGGCGATCCAACTGTCAACGCCATGGCATTTAAACGCCATCGCCACAGCATATGGTTAGACGCCACGACGTTTGGGCATTGCCTGCCGCACAGTAGAGAGGCTCTTTCCTATGAGCAATAACCCCACAACGCGCGTCCCTAGCGGCGAAAAATTCCGCAATGAGCATGGCATGTCGGTCATTAAAGACGGCATGAAACAGCGTAAAACGTCGTCAGATGAGGCGTCTCCCAGTCTTGACCGTAAACCTAAATGGTTGCGCGCACAGATCCCTGGGGGCGAACGCTTCGAAGCCGTCAAAAAGAATGTCTCTACACACCGTCTTAGCACTGTTTGTGCAGAGTCGCACTGCCCTAACATGGGCGAATGCTGGAGCAATGGCACCGCCACCATCATGTTAATGGGGTCTGTATGCACACGCGCCTGCCGATTCTGTGCAGTGGATACAGGCAATCCGAAAGGCTGGCTGGATCTAGATGAGCCGGAAAACACGGCAAAATCAGTCGAGTTGATGGGGCTGCGCTACATCGTATTGACCTCCGTTGACCGAGACGATCTGGACGACGGCGGCGCTACGCACTATGCCAACTGCATTAAGGCTATCAAATCCCGCACGCCGGAAGTGGTTGTAGAAGCTCTAACACCCGATTTTGACGCTGATAAAGCCGCCATTGAGCGGGTAGTCGATTCGGGCTTGGAAGTGTTTGCACAGAACGTAGAGACGGTAGAGCGCCTAACCAGCAAAGTGCGCGACCCGCGTGCAGGTTATCGCAAAACGCTGAATGTCTTAGCGCATGCCAAACAGTATCGACCAGACATAATTACCAAAACAAGTTTGATGCTTGGATTAGGTGAGACAGACGAAGAGATTCTTAAAACCTTTGATGACCTGAGAGAGATTGGCGTTGATATTGTGACGCTTGGGCAATATTTGCGCCCAACCAAAAACCACCTAGCCGTAGAGCGCTGGGTCACCCCAGAAGAGTTTGATCGCTATCGCGTGCTTGGCCTTGAAAAAGGCTTTATGGAAGTGCCGTCCGGGCCGCTGGTTCGCTCTAGCTATCGCGCTGACCGTGTTTTTGAGAAAAACAATCTTGGTCTCGCGTCGCCTGCTGCGGTTCCTGGTCATGAGCCTGACGCTAACCGCATTCCTGCGTTTAACGTCGGATAAATCGTCTAGGCTAGCTGCACGCAATTGGCACAACTAAATCAGTTCCAACAGTGCCTTGCGTGCAGATCGCTCATGATTGGGTAAAAGATACATCCACCAACTGACGATCCAACCGCTGAGCTAATGCAGACGCCAGTTGCCCCCCCACCTGATGAGCGACAGGCAGCGCCACTAAATCAGTCAATCGCGTTACCTGCATCCCTGCATAGCCACAGGGATTGATGCGCCCGAAGGGAGATAAGTCACCGTCTACGTTTAGCGCAACCCCGTGATAGCTTGCGCCCCGCCGAATTCGTAACCCTAGCGAGGCAATTTTCGCCTCACCCTGTTGCGTATCCACATAAACGCCAGGTGCATCTGGCTTCGACCAGGCAGGAACGCCATAGAGCGCAAGTACGTCAATCACTGAATTTTCTAGCGCAGTCACTAGCTCACGAACACCAACTTTGCCACGGCGAACGTCCAGCAATGGATATAAGACAATTTGGCCTGGGCCATGGTAGGTTACCTGCCCCCCACGATCCGTTTTCACGACAGGGATATCACCTGGCATTAACACATGCTCTGGCTTACCCGCTTGGCCCTGAGTAAAAACGGGGTCGTGCTCAACTAGCCAGAATTGATCAGGCGTTGTCTCGTCCCGCGTGTCGGTGAGTTCGCGCATCGCGCTCCACACAGGCAAGTAGGCACGATGGCCAAGCTGATGCAGCTCAATAGGTTGACTAGCCAAGGTCATACCACCATGTGTACGCGACCTGTCGCCTTCAGATCATCGAACAGCTGGCGTAATTGCTGTTCGCCAGTGGCCACAATAGTGACACGCACAGATTGAAAACGGCCGTTACGGCTGTCGACGACTTGAAGTGACGTCTCATCAAAATCTGGGGAATGTTTAACAATCACTTGGCACACGCAGGCTGGAAAATCCTCAGCGGCATCGCCAACCACTTTTAATGAGTAATCACAGGGAAAAGTGATTTTAGGTGGCTCGTTTACTTCAGGCTGACGTAAATCTCTTAGCCCATTTTTCGCGCCTTTTTTCATAGCTCGCCTTTACACGGGAATATATAGATACTTCTGTTCAGGGTACGAGTGCAGTACAGCCTTATAAGATTAGTAACTTAAGCGCAAAATACTAAAAATTCTGCGCTTAAGCCCACTCGCTGCTACTAAGCGGTGAAATTACTAATTAATCGATGAAGTTACTGATCAAACCACTGAAGAAACGCCTTACTTGGTCAAATAGGCGCTTGAACAAGCCACCCTCTTCAACATTTTCTAGCGCCACTAGCTGGCGTTCACCGACCATTTCCTCGCCTAAATATACTTCTAGCGTACCGACATCATCACCCACGGCAATCGGCGCTTGAAGATCGCTATCCAGGTTCAAGCGAGCACGCAACTCTTCATTACGGTTGCGCGGAAGTGTCATAAACACTTCATCATCAACGCCCACACGCAGTTCATTATTATCACCACCCCATACCCGTGGCGTTGCAAGCACTGCACCACGCTCATAGAGCTTCATCGTTTCATAGAAGCGGAAGCCATAGCTGAGTAGCTTTTGCGTTTCCTGCGCTCTTGCCTCTTCTGAATTAGTGCCCATCACAACTGAAATTAGTCGCATGCCATCACGCTCGGCCGAAGAGACAAGACAGTAGCCCGCCTCCGTTGTCCAACCGGTTTTCAAACCATCGACACTCGGGTCGCGCCATAGCAAGCGGTTACGGTTTGGCTGGTCGATGCCACCAAACGCGAAGTTGCGCTGAGAGTAAATAGTATAGTGCTCAGGGTAGTCGTTAATAATATGCTGTGACAACAACGCCATATCGTGAGCGGTGGAGTAGTGATTATCGCCAGGAAGACCTGTCGGATTTTGGAAATTAGTATTGTGCATTCCTAAGCGCGTAGCATGCTGATTCATCAAATCGGCAAATGGCGCTTCGCCACCCGCTAGATGCTCAGCCATCGCCACGCTAGCATCATTACCCGATACAATAATAATGCCATGCAGCAGATTATCGACCGAGACTTGATCGCCTACCTCGATGAACATCTTGGAGCCACCGGTACGCCAAGCTTTCTCACTGATATTAACCATATCAGTCAAGCTAATTGTGCCGCGATCTAACTCACGCTCGACCAAATAAGCGGTCATGAGTTTGGTCAGGCTAGCTGGCGGTAAGCGTTCATCAGAATTATGCTCAGCAAGAATACGACCGCTGTTGGCATCCATCAGAATCCATGAGCTCGCCGCTAGCTGAGGAGCGGAGGGAATAATCGTTTGCGGCTGAGGTATCACCTGAGCCACGGCCGGTGAAGACACCACGGCAAAAACCGCAAACAAACAGAGCCCAGCGGTACGGCGAATAGACATCAATACATTCATCTCTTACTTCTCACAACAAAGAAAAAACGTCAACGAAGCACGTTATTTTAGCTAATAAATGGGGTGAACTATCTCACGATAAACACTTGTGGGAAGCCCGCCCGACGGAGTACTTCACGTGCTTGGGTTTCCTGATTAGGGCTCACTGGCCCAACTTGCACACGATGCACGTCAGCATCACTCATCACCCGTACGTTATGCGGGAGTTCACTGACCAGACGTTGCTGCAGCTGCTGGGCTCCTTCTTCACTGCCTAATGCCGCAATTTGTAGATAAATAGCGTCGTCCGCTGCCACTGGCTGCTGAACAGCAGCATCTCGAACAGACCGTTCATTCACAGTAGAAGATGCCGAAGACACCTCATCAACTGGCTGGCTACTTCTACCTTGCTGAGCCAGCCATTGCTCAGGCTCGATAGCCTCAACCCGGACGGCGCCAGTGCCATTATCTAAAAAGCCTAGCCGTGCAGCCGCTGCATAGGAAAGATCTATTTCACGGTCGCTATGAAAAGGCCCCCTATCATTGACGCGCACGATAACAGATTGACCGCTGTCTAAGCTGGTGACACGGGCAAAGGTTGGCAGTGGCAACGAACGGTGAGCCGCAGACATTTTATACATGTCATAAATCTCTCCGTTTGATGTGGCATAGCCATGAAACTTTTCACCGTACCAAGAGGCCGTCCCTTGCTTCACGTAGCCCGCCGCATCCGGCAGCACATGATAGGTTTCCCCCCACACTTCATAAGTGGAGCGATTACCGGAACGCGATGGCGGCTCTATGCGAGGCTCAGCGTTTGGCACCTTGCTCACATCCGGCGGCTCTAACGGATAGGCGTCGCCCGTCATTGCATAGCGCTCCCCGGACGACGATGCACCGCCACTACTTGCTCCACTGCTCGGCGCACCGCTCGTACTTTCAGCAGGCTTACTAGCGGGCTGATTAGCGCTATTTTGTTGAGCTTCATGGCTGGCACAGCCGCTAACCAACGCCATGATGATCACCGCACCACCTATGCCACGAGCCTCAGACAGCACTGTTCTCATAGTTAGCCCTCAACCTGCCGTGCAATCGCCTCTGATAGTTCTGCCACCGCCATTGCATAGAGATGGCTGTGGTTATAGCGGGTAATAACGTAAAAGTTATATTCCCCCAAGCGATATTGGATACTATCATCGGTAAGCTCGAGCCTTAAAGGCACCACAAGCAACTCTGGATCAAGCGCACTCTGTGGCTCAATGCCAGCTTCAATCGCCTCAGATACAGTCACATCAGGCTTACTGGTTTGGTTAATAGAAAGCGTTTCAGGCGCTGAATCAGGGCCATCGGCCTCATGATAAATTGCCCCATCACGCTGCCAACCATGTACAGCAAAGTAGTTCGCCACGCTGCCAATGGCATCGACCGGATTCTCCCATAAATCTCGTTTACCATCACCGTCAAAATCGACGGCATAGGCTTGATAACTCGTAGGAATAAACTGGGGGTACCCCATTGCGCCGGCATACGAACCATACAGCTCGTCAACCTCAACGCCTTGCTCATGAGCGATTTTCAAAAAAGCCGCCAGTTCGCCGCGGAAAAAGCTACCACGGACAGGATGGTTGAAGGCTAATGTTGCCAATGAGTCTAATACAAGGTGGCGCCCTTTATGCTTACCGTAATAGGTTTCAACACCAATAATGGCAGCAATGATCTCGGGTGGGACACCATATACGTCCTCAGCCCGAGCAAACGCATCCTCATACTCACTGATGAACTCGGCTCCCTCCTCAATACGTTGCTGAGTTAAGAATATATCTCGATACTCATACCAACGTAAGCGACGTTCAGCCGCACCTTCCATCGCGTCCAACACAGATTGACTAAAGCTGGCTTGATTCAGGGCATCTGTTAGCCATTGCCGAGGAATTCCTTGTTCTGCTAACTCATCAACTAGCTGTTGAGTACCTTCGTGCTGCTGCGGATCAAAAGGCGACGCGTCGTCAGCCCATGCAACCGTATAAGAACACGCCAATAACATAGCTGCCATGCAGCCGCCTGCTTTATTTCGGGCCCATTTCATTAACTAACCACTCCTGTGAAAAAGCACCGCTACTTATCTATTCGATACTAGCGCGGCAACAACCGCCGATGGGCATGTATTGACATGAGAATACCGAACCCTGCCAGCAAGGTCACGCTGGAAGTCCCGCCATAGCTCACTAACGGCAGCGGTACGCCAACAACGGGCAAAATACCACTTACCATGCCGACATTGACAAACACATATATAAAAAACGTTAGGATAATACTGCCTGCAAAAAGTCGCCCGAAGGTGTCCTGAGAAGAGGTTGCCAGCCAAAGACCTCGCCCCACAATCATGACATACAGGGATAACAGTACCAGCATTCCCACTAGGCCAAACTCTTCACCTAGCACGGCAATAATAAAATCCGTATGGCGCTCAGGCAGGAATTCTAATTGAGACTGAGTACCCTCAAGCCAGCCCTTCCCCCATAAGCCACCGCTGCCTATCGCGGTTGTTGATTGAATAATATTCCAACCCGCCCCTAAGGGATCGCTATCCGGATCCAGGAACGTTAAAACCCGTTGACGCTGATAGTTGTGCATATTCATCCATAGAACAGGTAGCCCTGCTGCAATTAAGGCACCAACTAAACCAATTAGGCGCCAGGATAAACCTGCCAAAAGCACAACAATAACCGCCGCGCTGGCCACTAAAAGCGACGTTCCAAGATCCGGTTGAATAGCTGTAAGCACCACCGGCAAGCCAATTATCACCGCGCATATAAAAATATGCTTGAAACGTGGCGGTAATTGGCAACGATTCAGATAGGCAGCCACCATCAGTGGCACCGCTAATTTCATCATTTCAGATGGTTGAAATCGAATAACACCCGGTATCTCAAGCCACCGCTTTGCCCCCATCCCCACATCACCCGCTATTTCAACTGCCAACAACATAGCTAGACCCAAGCCGTAAGCTAAGGGAGCCCAGCGCAGAAACGTGGAAGGCGATAATTGAGCAATAACCACCATAACAGCGATGGCGACACCAAAACGTATCGCTTGCGCAATCACGGTATCAATACGCTGCCCGGAAGCGCTATAAAGCACTAATAGCCCACCCCCCATCAGCAACAGCAGCAAACCTAACAGCCACGGGTCAAGGTGAATCCGCTCCCAGATGCTTTTGCGCCGAGCAATACCGCTATCGGGAGGGCGTACTGGATAACGACGCAGCGGGCGAGAGAGGGTTTGCCATGACCTCATTAGTTGCCCTCCACGTTGGCAGTATCTTCTTCCAGTACTTCTTTAACTTCTTCAACGTCTGGTGCGTCGTCTCTTAATATCCATGCATCGGTCATCGCACGCGCCAAATGAGCGGCATGCGTACTCCCGCCCCCAGCATTTTCAACAATGACTGAGACCGCAATTTGTGGGTCGTCAAGTGGCGCAAACGCCATAAAAAGAGCGTGATCACGTAAGCGCTCCTCAAGTTCTGCGGCGTTGTAACGCTGATCTTGCCCAAGCGAGAACACTTGGGCAGTGCCTGATTTACCCCCCATACGATACTCTAGCCCCACCCCTGTGCGGCGTGCCGTGCCTTCTCTCCCGCTGATTACTTTTTCCATGCCGCTGAAAACACGGTCCCACCAGCTGTCATTATCCAACTGAATATCGGGCAGCGTATCCGGCAAATCCAGCGCTAAGGGCTCGTCACCTATTGCTAACGCAAGACGTGGCTTTATCCAATGACCGCGATTAGCCAATGTAGCCGTTGCACTCGCCAGTTGTAACGGAGTTACTTGCCAGTAACCCTGCCCGATTCCCACAGAGAGTGTTTCACCGGGATACCAAGGCTGATTAAAACGCGCCCGCTTCCAGTCACGAGACGGCATCAGGCCGGTGCTTTCGCCTTGCACGTCATGAGCAACACGTTGGCCAAAGCCAAAATTGGTCATTTGTTCATGCAGATTATCGATACCCAGATCATGGGCTAGGGTGTAATAATAAGTATTGTTTGAAACGGCAATAGACCGCTCCATATCTACCCGGCCATGCCCCCAGCGCAGCCAGTTGCGATAGCGGCGAGAGTCGTTGGGCAACTGATAAAAACCAGGATCATTAATCGTGCTATCGGGAGTGATAACACCCTCGACTAGCCCCGCAAGCGCCAAAAAAGGTTTAATGGTTGAACCTGGCGGATAATGGCCACGAATTGCTCGATTAAACAGCGGGAGGTCGATATTTTCCTGCAAGCCGCGATAAGAAGCGACATCAATTCCCGTCACAAACTGATTACTATCAAAGCCAGGCGTCGATACCATGGCGAGGATTTCACCCGTCCCAGGAACGATCGCGACGATAGATCCACGCCGACCATCTAACAGCTCGTAAGCCAGCATTTGCATTGACTTATCAAGCGTTAAAGTAAGGTTTTCCCCAGGTACCGGATCAGTACGGCCAAGCTCTCTAAGTACACGCCCACGCGCATTCGTTTCAACTTTACGCAGCCCCGCCTGCCCGTGCAGCTCCGTCTCGTAAAAACGCTCAATCCCCGTTTTACCAATAAAGTGTGTTCCCGCATATCGCCCAGCATCTATGGTTTGCATCTCTTCTGCGTTGATGCGCCCTACGTAGCCCAGCGAATGGGCCATCATTTCGGCATCAGGATAATAACGGAGCAGTTGCGCCTCTACTTCTACCCCAGGTAGACGATGTCGATTCACCGCTAACCGTGCGATTTGGTCTTCGCTCAAATCACTCATTAAAAGCGCAGGCTGAAACGGGCGTTGGCGTTGCCGGGAACGGACATTGAACGCTTCAATATCATCTTCGGGCAAGTCTAGAAGCTCAACTAACAGCGCCAGCGTTTCATCTAAATCATCAACGCGTTCGCGCACCAACGTGAGGTTATAGGTAGGGCGATTTTCGGCAAGGAGGACGCCATTGCGGTCATAAATCAACCCCCGATTGGGGGGCAGCGGTTCGACACGGACACGGTTTTTTTCGGAGCGAGTACTGTATAAATCGTGCTGAACGATCTGCAAATATGCTAATCGTCCAGTCAGCAATCCCGTCAAAACAACCACCACTAAGACGGCAAGTAGCGCCCTGACACGAAAAATACGCAATTCTTGCTCAGGGTTTTTAAGCGTGTCATGGCGCTTAGGCATGGGTAACGATGACTCTCAAATCAGACAAAAAGCAATTATCGATGATAGGGATGACCTACTAGCAGGGTCCACGCCCGGTAAAGTTGCTCAGCCAGCATTATACGAACCAGTGGGTGAGGCAACGTGAGAGGCGATAAAGACCATGCTTTATCGGCCATTGCTGAAAGGGATGGCTCTAAGCCATCAGGTCCTCCCACCAACAACACAATATCTTTGCCCAACATGCGCCAAGCGTCGGCCTCGTCAGCAAGTTGCTCGGTACTCCAGGTTTTACCCTTAACCTCAAGTGCCACGATATACTCGTCGCCACGAAGCTTGTCACGTATACGCTGAGCCTCTTGCGCACGTGCTTTGGCTATATCAGCATTTTTGCCACGCTGACCCAGTGGAATCTCTTCAATTTCAAGCGAGAAGTCTCGAGGCAGCCGTTTGCGGTAGGTCTCAATGCCCTCCTCAACCCACGCAGGCATTTTGGTGCCCACCGCTAACAGCCGGATCTTCATGACATCGTGGCTCGCTCTTCAAACCGTTTGAGCGACTCACTAATAGCCCCAGCATCATTGGGTAGGTCTGCCCATAAGCGCTCAAGATCATAGAGGGCTCTCGCTTCAGGCAACATAATATGGACAACCACATCGCCTAAATCGACCAATACCCAGTCAGCATTATCGCCACCTTCAACACCTCGGGGCGCAAGGCCTGACGCTTTGGCCTTTTCCACAACATTTTGCGCTAAGGCAGCCACGTGACGAGTAGAGGTACCACTGGCGATCAGCATCAAATCAGTAACTTCAGTCAGTTTGGAAACATCTAACTGCGTAATATCTCGTGCTTTAAGTTCTTCTAGGGCATCAACCGCTAGATTTTTAAGTGTATCGATGTGCATGGCTCCTAAAGGCAACCCCTTGTTGTCGCAAGCTCAGCAAAAGCAAGCTCAGTGATATTCAGTCAATAAGCCGGACATTGTAACGGCTTCTTTCCTGACTGCCAGCGCTATTCACCAGAATGATAGAAACCGTGCCGCAGAATGGCTTCCTCGACGGCCTCAGGCAGTAGATAACGAACGCTTTTGCCCTTTTCTAAACGCTCTCTTATATAAGTAGCTGAAATCGCCATCATGGAGGGCAAGGCCAGCGTCAGAACATTACCATTAGGGCTTCGCATCAGTTCATCTACACTATCGACTTCACGATTACCCACCAGTTCCCTTAATTCCTCAGGCCAACGCGCGTTATAGCCAGGTCGAGCGATCACAACGAGATGTGCTAAAGAGAATATCTGACTAGCTTTGTGCCATTTGGCTAACCGCAGAAAAGCATCGAACCCAATGATCATCACTAGACACGCGCTATCGCCATACGCTTGCCGCAATTCAGCAAGCGTATCCACACTATAAGAAGGCCCTTCGCGGCGTAGTTCTCGATCATCAGCCATCACACCTGGTGTGTCGCTAATGCCTAGCCTTAACAACTCAAAACGCTGTTCCGGCGACACCTGAGGCGTATCACGCAGAGGCGGCTGAGGTGCGGGAATCATGTGCAAACGATCAAGCCCAAGGGCTTCACGAACCTCAACGGCGCTTCGCAAATGCCCCAGATGCACAGGATCAAATGTGCCCCCCAGCATGCCTATTCGCATGGGTGTTGAACTCATTGCCTGATTTGCCCATCACCAAAGACCACATATTTCTGCGTTGTAAGCCCTTCTAATCCAACCGGCCCTCGCGCATGCAGCTTATCAGTTGAGATACCAATTTCTGCGCCCAGTCCATACTCAAAGCCATCAGCAAAGCGCGTAGAGGCATTTACGATGACTGAGCTTGAGTCGACCTCTGCCATGAAGCGTCTCGCGAGACTGATGTCTTGAGTCACAATGGCATCGGTATGATGGGAGCCATATTGCTCGATATGCTGAATCGCCTCATCCATTCCATCGACGACTTTAATCGCTAAAATCGGCGCAAGGTACTCAGCGCCCCAGTCTTCTTCAGTGGCCAACGCTGCTTGGGGCAGCAATGCTCGTGTACGCTCGCAGCCACGTAGCTCTACATGGTGCTCGGCGTAGGCACGAGCCAACTCTGGCAGCACGAGATCGGCAATCGGTGCATCCACCAGCAGCGTTTCCATCGTATTGCAGGTGCCATAGCGATGCGTTTTGGCGTTTACCGCGATGGCCAACGCTTTAGCGGGATCTGCCGTAGTGTCGATGTAAACGTGACAAACCCCGTCGAGGTGTTTAATGACCGGCACCGTTGCTTCGCGGGAAATGCGCTCGATCAGAGACTTACCACCTCTTGGAATAATGACGTCGACGTACTCGGGCATGCTAATCATCGCACCCACTGCAGCGCGATCGGTGGTGGCAACAATCTGGACGGATTCAGCTGGCAAGCCAACATCGGCTAGCCCCTCCTGGATACAACTGCTAATCGCCGCATTTGACGCACTGGCCTCAGAACCGCCGCGTAGCAAGCAAGCATTACCCGATTTTAAGCACAGGCTTGCTGCCTCAAGGGTAACGTTCGGGCGAGATTCATAAATAATGCCAATAACCCCTAGCGGCACGCGCATTTTGCCAACTTGAATTCCGCTTGGGCGATAGCGCATATCGTCAATTTCGCCAACGGGATCTGGCAGCGCAGCCACTTGGTGAAGGCCTTCGACCATGGCATCAATTCGCGCATCATTAAGCGCCAGACGATCAAGCAGTGCAGCGTCTAGGCCAGTTTCTTTGCCACGCTGCAAATCAAGCGCATTAGCTTCCAGTATTAACTGTCTAGAGGCTGTCAGGCGCGACGCCATTGCCTCGATCGCACGATTTTTCAATCCCGTATCAGCACGACGTAGCTCTCGAGCAGCTGCCCTAGCGCCTTGACCGAGCACCTGGATATAAGCGGGCACATTCCCCGCAGCTAATTGCTGTAGGGCTATGTTTTGGCGTGCGTTTGAACCGCTCATACTTTCTCCCTGTCTTATTGCGTATGCAAGGCAAGTTGCATTCTATGGTAGTGGTACTAGGTGTTTGGCAGTATGTTACGCCATTAGGGCGTTATACTGACGCTGTTAATGAATACATATTGACGCCCACGCCTAGTCAAAGTGCTCCATGGGCAATCTTGAATTAAAGGTGAATAGTAAGCCACCATGCAAAACAAGTACAAAATACGCCTGCTAAGAGCCAACTTGTTCGCAGCGGCGTTAGCATTAGCGTCCTGGACATATATGGCGCAGCCAGCGGCTGCGCTAGTACTTTGGTTGTCTGTAGGCTGGCTTTTTGTTACTGCGCTATTGCTCGACTTTAGCCATCGTCGTTCTAAAGGCCTACCTTGGCAAGTACTCACGGGGGCGCTACTACTGGGACTTATTACCGTGGCTCCAGAGCGCCATAGCTTTTTAATATGGGCTTGGGCGGCAATGTTTATGCTGCCTCAGAAACGCTGGGTGGCCGTGTTCAATACGTGCGCCGCGTTGATGAGCTGGTCATTAATCGCCCCTCTTCTTAGCTTACCCGAAGCGCTGCTACTGTTGGCGGCATTGATCACACTAGGCGTGCTGTCCAGCGCAAAAGCGTGCCAGTTAATCGATATTAACGGCTCCATTCGCAAACGCCTTCGGCTAATCCCCGGGTTAAATCTATGGCCTAGCGGGCAGCTGCTGAGAGACCTCAGCCGCGAACAAACCCGTTCTGAACGTGAAGCCATCTATGCAGAGTTATTAATTATCCAAGTAAAACGCCATCAGCTTTGGTCGTCGGGGCAAAAATTATGCAGCCTCATATACAGCTTCGAACACGTTTATCGCTTAAATAATCAGACACTTGCCGCCTTGATGTTGTCGCATAACCCAAAGGAAGCCGCCCAACGCCGCAAGCTTCTCTGCGCAGGCCTCCCAGAAACACAGCACTCCCACCACCTACCACTAATGGATATAGAGCTATCGGGTCTATCCGTCGAGGCGCTAGTCCAGCTCCCGCCTCAACAACGGGAAGGTAACGATGATTGACCAACTGCGGCACAGACACCTGATGACTTTTGCCTACAGTGCGAGTGTGATCCTAGTAGCAGGGTACACATTCTGGCTTTATGGCATGGGCAATTATCACGACCTTTTAGTGCCAATGTTTGTGACACTGCTGCTACTTACTGCGTTGTTAATGCACCACAGCCAGGCGTTAAACCCTGTTATTCCCCGCGCTATTTTGCTGGGTAGCAGTTATGTCATTACCCTGGCCACTTTCTACAATTATCCTAGCATTTCGACAATTTGGATCGGACTGCCCACGGCCGCTGCATTTTTTTTATTACCGCTATCGAGCGCTTTCTTACTAACGGTATTTTCCAGCCCCCTGTGGTGGATACTAACCCGTCACAGCGATGCATCCTCAGAGACAGTTATTGCTTATACCGCTCTCATTCTGCTGATGGCCTTACCACCATGGGAGCACGCACGACAGAGAGCATTATTAAGGGCGACAGATCCAAACGACAATGATTGCAATGCTTACCATATTGATACGCTAAAAGAGCGGCTTCACAATGAGTTTCTGCGCGCTGCAATGCTCAACAAGCGCTTAGCAGTCTTAGTGATGCATTTACCCCAACTTGATATGGCGGAAGAGCAATTTGGTTCACGCGCAAAAACGGCGCTGCTGGGTGCGCTCTGTAACGAAGTCAATAGCCGTTGCCGCGACCACGATCTGTTAGGCCGGGCAGGCAACGCCACGTTCTGGTTAGTACTGCCCGACACAAGTGAGAGCGGTGCTATGTTGGTGCGCGAGCGGCTTCAACGCGCACTATCACAACGTGTTCTAGTAGAAACGGGGCAGTTAGAAACCCGTATTGCTGTTTGCCTACCATGCCGAAATGAGAGCTTTGAACGCTACATAAATCGCCTGGAAGCTCGTGCAAACGCATTATCTATCGCCTAATGCGGATTAAATGGAGCAGTATTTTTCATGGCTGATACGCTTTTTGCCCTGTCACTCTCGCCAGCCATGTTACTCCTGATGGTTACACTGATTTCGCTGCTTGAATCCCTTGCGTTGGTTGGCTTATTGGTCCCTGGTGTTGTATTGATTACCGCCGCTTCGTCCGTGGCGGGACATGAAGCCATTGCCCTGCCATGGCTAATCTGTGCTGCGTTAATAGGCGCCATTCTGGGGGATAGCATTAGCTACCTGCTCGGCTACCACCATCGTGAACAGGTCACTAACCGCTGGCCTTTATCCATGCACCCAGAATGGCTTGAACGCGGCGTACGTTTTTTTAACCGTTATGGTATCCATTCAGTATTTATTGGTCGGTTTGTAGGTCCAGTCCGCCCCATTATTCCGCTTATTGCAGGTATGATGCGGATGCCAAAGCGCACTTTTTTGTGGGCCAATATCACCTCCGCAGCCCTGTGGGCTCCCGCTTATGTGTTGCCTGGCTACTTACTAGGAAGAACCTGGCAACAGCACCTCAACCTCCCCCCAAATATAGAAACGGCAATCATTACATTAAGCGCCTGTATCGTCGTGCTTGCAGTGATTTTTTCCTGGGGAAGAGCCCAAGTTGGACGCCACGGTTTCATCTACTTGGCAACAGCACGTCTTATTCGCCGCATCCCCTTTATGCGTCGGTCGTGGCTCTCAATGAGCCTTAATGATGAAGTGCCGCTAGCCTCGTTACTGCTGTTTTTGATCACGTTGGCCAGTGTCTCCGCCTGGACTCTGCTAGTAATCAATCACCAAGGCCCGCTGGCGATAGACCTACAAGCACAGCGACTGTTTAACTGGTTAACCAATGAACCACTTCAATTAATCAGCGTAGCCTTAGCTAAAACAGGGGATGCACTTGGGGTTAGCGCACTACTTTTGCCATTGGCCGTTTGGCTGATCCACCATAAACGCATCGATGCTCTCTGCCATTGGGTCTTTGCCATCGGTGGCGTTGCGCTGCTCAATACAATAGGAAAAATGGTTTTTGAGCGTACTCGACCAGCAACACCAGAGCACTTAATTGGCTCATTTTCATACCCAAGTGCACACACCTCCACAACGGTTGTTATTGTAGGGCTAGCAGCGGCTTTTATTGCGGCAGAATTGCACCGCAAACAACGCGTTTGGGTTTATTGGCTGGCCATTATCTTAGCAACACCCATGGCGTTATCGCGCTTGATATTAGGCGTTCATTGGCTAAGTGATCTCATCGGCGGCGCCCTCTTGGGCTTGCTGGTATGCGCCCTCATTCGGCTGAATTGGCAGCGACGCGTTAGAGCTCCTTTACCTCATTGCCCATGGGGCAGGCTAATGGCATCCACCATCGCGTTGGTAGTCCTGCGGATTATCCTGATACCACCTGTCTAACCATTCGCTGCTATCCCAGGGCCAGCCAGATTCCCACGCCTATCATTAATGTCCCGGCAATGCGATTAAGCAACCTTACATTGCCACTTTTGCCCAGCACATTACGCAGCGTTTTTCCCCCTGTTGCGTAGACCAGCATGCTGGCAAACTCGATCACTAGAATAACCGCAATCAGCAGGGTTAACTGAGGCGCAAGTGGCCGACTGCCATCTAAAAACGGCGGCAACAGCACCATGAAAAAAGCCCAGCCTTTAGGGTTGGCCACTGCCGTGACTAATCCCTGAGTGGCCAACTGCACACGTCCTGCAGCAGGCCCGGCATTCAGTTCGGCAGGAATAGCCATACGCCCTCTAGAGCGCCACATCATAATGCCCAAATAAGCTAAGTAAGCGCCGCCTACCCACTTAAACGCAATGAACAGCTCTGGCTGACGTAGCATTAACGCGGCCACACCAGCACCTGCAGCGGCGGCCACAATACCAACACCCACTAACTCGCCTATCATCATCCACAGCGTTCGCTTCACTCCCTGGGTCATGCCCAGCACCATGGCCAGCGTCATACACATCCCCGGCGTTAGTGAAACGAACAAAAAAGTGGGTACAAACACTGACAGCGTCGCCCATGACATCATCATTACTCTTCCGTGTTGTTTACTTCGTTATCTGTATCGCTCGACGTGGTTTCATGCTCCTCTCCCCAACGCGGTACCAGGCGGTGGGCAATACCTAACTGGTTGAGTATCCGGGCAACCACAAAGTCGATCAAATCTTCTATCCGTTCTGGGCGATGATAAAAGCCGGGGGCCGCAGGCAAAATCACGACACCCAGGCGGCTTAGCGCCAGCATGTGCTCCAAATGAATAGGGGAAAATGGACTTTCACGCGGCACGATGACTAATGTCCGCCGCTCTTTGATGGCAACGTCAGCAGCACGCTCAATTAAGTTATTGCTCGCGCCAGTTGCGACGGCAGACAACGTACCTGTAGAGCAGGGGCAAATTACCATCGCAGAGGGAGCACCGGACCCCGATGCCACGGGCGCCATCCAGTCTTCACGCCCAAAACAGCGGATTTGACCGGGCTTGGCACCACTCTGCTCAGTAAGCGCCTCTACTAAGCGTTTTGGCTGAGCGGGTAACGACACATCCGTCTCAGTGGCAATAACCATGTGTGCCGCTTTGGAGATCATTACCCACACCTCATGCCCTGAGGCCACCAGTACGTCGATCAAGCGCAGGCCATATTGCGCCCCTGAAGCACCTGTCAGCGCCACCGTCACCGGAGGTTTAAAGTCTGTCACTCAGTTTGCTCCTTGGCAGACAACGCACTCAATAGACGCTGGTGAACGCCCTCGAAACCGCCGTTAGACATCACAACGATACGGTCGAGTGGTGACGCGTGGGCAACAACCGCCTTAACAAGTGCATCGATATCGCTATATAGCTCAGCGCGTTCGCCTTGTTCAGCCACTAACGCCTCCATTGACCAGTCAAGCCCTACTGGTTGAAACCAGAACACTGCATCCGCATCGGCAACGCTCTCGTTTAGTCGAGCACGTAGAGCGCCTAAACGCATGGTGTTGGAGCGCGGCTCAATCACTGCGAGCAGCCGCCCTTTGGTGGTGGCTGCGCGCAGCCCTTTTAACGTCGCTGCAATCGCTGTTGGATGATGAGCAAAGTCATCAATGACTTGCACACCGTCCACTTCACCGATGATTTCCTGACGTCGACGGGGCGTTTTAAAACGCGCGAGAGCAGCACAAGCACGAGCGAGATTCACACCACAACGGCTCGCTGCAGCAAGTGCCGCGAGTGCATTACGCGCGTTGTGCTCACCGGTTAACGCCCACTCGACTACGCCGTCTTCTTCGCTGTTTGCCCCGATGTGGAGTACCTGAAAGCGACTACCATCCTCACGTTCCAAACGCAGTTGCCACTCGCTACTCTCTAACGTGCCGAAATGCTCGACCGACGACCATGCTCCCATTTCCAGAACACGCTCCAGCGCTGGCTGTTGATCAGCAACCAGCAAGCAACCTTGGCTCGGCACAGTTCGCACCAAATGGTGAAACTGGCGCTCAATCGCTGCAAGGTCAGGAAATATATCGGCATGATCAAACTCCAAGTTGTTCATCACCGCAATCTGGGGGCGGTAGTGAACAAACTTAGAGCGCTTATCAAAGAACGCCGTATCGTACTCGTCAGCCTCGACAATAAAGGGACTGTCGTGATGACCTAAGCGTGCCGACACGCCAAAATTACGCGGCACGCCGCCAATCAAAAACCCAGGCGTTAAGCCAGCGCTTTCCAATAGCCATGCTAAAAGGCTGGCAGTGGTGGTCTTACCGTGAGTACCAGCAACGGCAATGACTTGCCTGCCAGGCAGTACATGTTCAGCCAGCCACTGAGCGCCTGAGGTATAGGGCAAACCGCTATTTAGCAGCGCCTCGACTTCCGGATTACCCCGCGATAGCGCATTTCCTACAATGACAAGTGCAGGCTGACCAGCAAGGTTTTCGGCGCGATACCCTTCCATCAAGGTGATCCCTGCCTCTTCCAACTGGGTACTCATGGGAGGATACACATTCGTATCTGAGCCGCTCACCTGATGCCCTAACTCTCGCGCCAGCAAAGCCAGGCTCCCCATAAAAGTGCCGCAGATACCCATAATATGCAGACGCATAGGTGAAGCGCTCCTTACTTAACCAGTTAACTAAGCTGCTGAGACTAGCATGCAACGTTAACTAGCTCATCTAGTTCAAGGTAGGTCTTGGCTTTAAAACTAGCGCCTAAGCTCGTTCAGAAGTGACAAAACGCCCAGTTTGATGCAGGATGCGGCTACCTTTTTGCTCATGATCTTTTAGATACGATCATTCATACACATCCTAGCGCTGACCAATCTCAGTGTTGCCGAGGGAGCTTACAATGCGTGTTTTAATTCGCTATTTCTTCAGAGGTGTTCGCCTTATTCTAGCCCCCGTCATGTTGATCTCAGAGAAGCTTTCAACCCCTAAATCGGTCGAGCGTACCGAGGAAGAGCAAGCTAAAGTCGATGCCGCCTGTGAACACTTGGCTCTCTACCAGTTCCGGACATGCCCTTTCTGTATCAAAGTACGCAAAGAAATCGCTCGGCTGGGCCTAAAGATCGAACTGCGCGATGCTCAGCTAGACCCTGCCCATAAAAAAGCCCTTCAAGAAGGCGGTGGCAAAGTCAAAGTTCCCTGCTTAAAAATTAATCATGAAGATGGCCAGGAAGAGTGGCTCTACGAGTCAGATGCCATTAACCGCTGGTTACACCAAAATTTCGCTTAAAAACACCTTTATACAGATGCCGCTATTGAGCAGAAGCGCCTTAATAGCGGCTCACACTCCCTCCACCTTCGTCTAACCTCCCCTCCTTGCAAGGCCGTACCCAGCCCAGTCATTCAGCAGATGAATGATACCTCTCATTATTTCGATTGTATGACGCGCCCCACACTCTCTATGTTTATAGCGAACAGAATATTGTTAGAACAGCTGACAAGCTGACCGTGTCTGTTTTGCTGGTTTTTAAGAGCACTTAGTTTTAAACACACTGTTTTAAACACACTTGCTTTGGCCAGCAAAGTGAACAATAAACAATACAAAGGGAAACATTATGACGTTTAAGAAAACGCTACTGGCTTCTGTTATTGGTGCTGTGGTTGCAGGCACGACGATGCTGCCCATGACCGCGAGCGCAGAAACCCTGCGCATTGGTTACTCTGCCGATCCTGAAACCCTCGATATCCACGAGCAGTTATCTGGCGGCATGTTGCGCCTCTCACACTTAGCGTTTGACCCGTTGGTACGTTGGACAAAAGATTTCGAGTTTGAGCCGCGCCTGGCGACCGAATGGGAACAGGTAGACGAAACTACGACACGCATGACGCTGCGTGAAGGCGTCAAGTTTCACTCAGGTAACGATTTCACCGCCAAAGACGTGGTATGGACCATTGAGCGCCTGAAAGAGAGCCCCGATTATCGCGCTATTTTTGAGCCCGTCGCAGGCGCCGAAGCAGTTGACGATTACACTGTCGAAATTACCACCACTGAGCCCTACCCGCTACTGCTCAACCTTGCGACTTACATTTTCCCTATGGATAGCGAGTTCTACACGGGAGAAACGGAAAGCGGCAATGAAAAAGCAGAAATCGTAAAAGCGGGCAACTCATTTGCATCGCGAAATGCATCGGGCACAGGCCCATTTATTATCACTGAACGCCGCCAAGGTGTCCGCGTTGATTTTGAACGCTTTGAGGATTACTGGGATACCGAAAGCGAAGGCAACGTTTCTAAAATTGTCCTGACCCCTATTGCTGAGAATGCCTCACGCGTGGCGGCACTACTGTCAGGCGGCGTTGACTTTATCGATGCCGTACCACCCAACGATCTGGACCGTGTTCGCGAAGCCGATAACGCTAACCTAGTAGAAGTGGATGGTACGCGCATCATTGGCTTCCAAATGAACGAAGAGCGCGTTGAAGCCTTCCAGGATGCACGTGTGCGCCAAGCCGTTGATCTGGCGATTAACCAAGAGGGTATTGCCGACCGCTTAATGCGCGGCTTCGCCACGCCTGCAAGCCAGTTCTCTCCCGCAGGCTATTCCGGCCACAACCCTGACTTAGTGCCTCGTTATGACGTTGAACGCGCCAAAGAGCTGATGGCAGAAGCGGGCTACGAGGAAGGGTTCAGCGTTGACATGATCGCGCCCAACAACCGCTATGTGAACGATGCTCAGATCGCTCAAGCAGTGGCAAACATGCTGGCACAAATTAACATTAACGTTAATCTGCGCACGATGCCCCTCGCTCAATACTGGCCTGAGTATGATGAGCGTGCTTCCGACATGGCGATGATTGGCTGGCACGCTGACACCGAAGACACCGCCAACTTCTTCCAGTACCTCTCTTTCTGCATTGATGATGAGACTGGCGCTGGTCAGTACAACTATGGCAGCTACTGCAACGAAGAAATCGACGCACTTGTGACTGCGGCAGATAGCGAAACCGATCTCGAAAAACGCAATGAAATGCTGCGTGAAGCCGAAGCCATGCTTTATGAAGACGTGGGCTACATCACGTTGCATTGGCAGAACCTTGCCTACGGTGCAGCTAACGGCATCGATATCGAGCCGGTTGTTAACGCCCTAGACTTCCCCTACCTAGGTGATCTGGTAATTAGTCGCTAATTACCACGCTTACTTTCACACGTGCAAGGATGCTTCGTTCCCCAAAGCTTTGGGGGACGAAGCGTTGTATGTGGTTAACAGCCTCATCATAGGCTTCGCCCTAACTTGCAATTAATTCTCTATTAAACCTATGACATAGGTGGCGTACGCCATGATTGCTTTTTTAATCAAGCGCCTGATGCACGCGATATTGGTGATGTTTGTCATCAGTGTACTGGCCTTCGCCATCCAGGATAACCTGGGTGACCCTGTACAACAGATGGTCGGTCAGTCGGTTCCCGAAAGCGAGCGTGAAGCCATTCGCGAGCGCTTAGGCTTAAATGATCCGTTTATAGTTCAGTATGTACGCTTTGCTAAAAATGCGGTGCAAGGCGATTTTGGGTACTCCTACTTCTACCGCGAACCTGCGCTGGAAGTGATTGCTCGACACTTACCCGCAACCCTTGAACTGGTGTTCGCCGCCACGCTGATTATTGTGCTTTTTTCAGTGCCAATCGGCGTTTATAGCGCAATAAAACCTCGCTCTCCTATATCACGTTTTTTTATGGGCGCTTCGATCATCGGCATTTCGATACCGGTGTTTTTGACCGCCATTTTACTGATTCAAATTTTCTCGATTGGAATCACCATCACCCTGTTTCCTGAAAGTACCAGTTGGGGAGCTTGGCTAAATGGCCTGCTGTCGACAGAAGGCAATATGCCATCGTTTGGCCGTGGCTATGATTTAGTACATGTGGTAGGCCACTGGGACACCAACTTAGCCACGTGGAACGGTTTACAGCATTTGGTACTGCCCGCGATTTCACTAGCCTCGATTATGTTGCCGCTGTTTATCCGCCTGATTCGCGCAGAAATGATGGAAGTGCTGCAGTCAGAGTACGTGAAGTACGCCCGAGCCAAAGGCATTTCAATGCGACGCGTTTACTTTGTGCACGCGCTTAAAAACACCATGCTGCCGGTTATCACTGTTGGCGGCGTACAGATCGGCACCATGGTGGCTTACACCATTTTGACCGAAACCGTTTTCCAATGGCCGGGCATGGGACTGATGTTTCTTGATGCTATTAACCGAGCCGATATACCGCTGATTGTTACCTACCTGATGATTGTCGGCGTCATTTTCGTGGTGACGAACACCATTGTGGATTTGATCTACGGCTTCGTTAACCCCACCGTAAAACTGACAGGTAAGCCCGCATGACAACGCCCACAACAACGACTGCACCTAGCCGCTGGGAACGCCTGCGCGACTCCTACTTATGGTACAGCTTTAAGCGCGACCGCACGGCTCAACTGTGCCTCGCGATGTTTATTTGCCTAGTTATTGCAGCCTTTTCAGCGCCATTGCTAGCCCCTACTGATCCTTATGATCTACGTCATATCGACATTATGTCGTCCGAGCTGCCACCCTTTTGGATTGATGGTGCCGATGAACGTTACAGTCTAGGCACCGATGCCCAGGGGCGCGATTTATGGTCGATTATTCTCTACGGCACCCGCGTATCGTTATTGATTGGCTTTGGCGCGGTCATACTTCAAGCACTGCTCGGCGTAACGTTCGGCTTAATGGCAGGCTACCTAGGTGGCCGCATTGATGCTTTTTTAATGCGCTTAGCCGATATCCAGCTGTCATTTTCCACCCTGATGGTCGCTATCGTCGTGGGCGCGCTAGTGAAAGCCACCATGGGCAGCGCGTTCTACAGCCAATATGCCGTACTCATGCTTATTTTGATTATCGGGTTAGCCGAGTGGCCTCAGTATGCACGTACGGTGCGCGCCTCAGTACTGGCTGAGAAAAACAAAGAGTACGTCGATGCCGCACGCGTCATGGGGCTACGTAGCAAACGCATTATGTTCCGCCATGTGCTGCCTAATACCATGTCGCCGATTTTTGTTATCTCAACGGTGCAAATTGCCAACGCGATTATTTCAGAGGCTGCGCTGTCATTTTTAGGCTTGGGAATGCCCGAAACCCACCCCTCGCTTGGGTCACTCATCAAATCGGGCTTTGATTATATCCAATCGGGGTCTTGGTGGATCACTCTGATTCCTGGAGCAGTACTCATTGTGCTGGTGCTGTCTATCAATCTATTGGGCGATTGGCTACGTGATGTCATGAACCCACGACTCTATAAAGGCTGAGGACACCATGGCACTACTTGAAGTCTCTCAACTCGATGTACGTTTTGCCCTTCGCCAAGGTGAAGTGCGTGCTCTACGCGATGTCAACTTCACCCTGGAGCGCGGCGAGCGCTTAGGCATCGTAGGCGAGTCTGGCGCGGGTAAATCTGTGGCCGCCTTCTCGCTACTTAACCTAATCGCCAAACCAGGCTTTATAGCGGGTGGCAGCATAACGTTTGAAGGTCAGACGCTTAACACCATGTCTGAGCGCGGCCTGCGCAAAATACGCGGTAACCGCATCTCGATGATCTTCCAAGATCCGATGATGACGCTGAACCCCGTGCTCTCGATTGGTGAGCAGATGGTCGAGTGTTTAAAAGCCCATCGACGGATCTCCACCAAAGAAGCCCGCGCGATTGCACTGGACAAGCTGCAACAGGTACAAATCCCATCGCCAGAAACACGCTTGGATCAATATCCCCACGAGCTTTCTGGTGGTATGCGTCAGCGTATTATTATCGCCATCGCCCTACTGCTCGACCCCGATATTATCATTGCCGATGAACCGACTACCGCCCTGGACGTGACTATCCAAGCGGAAATCATGGCGCTGTTGCTTGAGCTATGCGAACAGCACAACGTGGGTCTGATACTCATCACCCACGATCTGGGGGTAGTGAGTCAGGTCACCCAGCGTATGTTGGTTATGTACGCCGGTCGCGTTATTGAGCAAGGCCTCACACGGGAAATCATCAACGATCCTCAGCACCCCTATACCCAAGGGCTGATCAACGCATTACCGCAAATGGCGACCCCAGGTGAAAAGCTCAACCAGATCCGTGGCAGCATGCCATCACTCTCTAACTTACCTAGCGGCTGCGCGTTTCATCCTCGCTGCGACTTCATCAATAGAGCAGATGGTCAACCACGGCCTGCCTGCACCCAGCAAGTGCCTGAATTTGTCGAATCCGGCAATTGCCGTGTCGCCTGCCATATGGTGGCTGAAATGCTTGAAGATCGTCGCCTGAAGGAGGAAACACAATGAGTGCTCAGGTCGAAACTCGCCACGCTGCGCCCACGCAAAATGAAGAGAGCAGCGAATCGCTACTACAAATTCGTGGCCTTAAGAAGCGCTTTTCATTATCAGGGGATTTTTTGGAACAGCTGCGCTTTAAAGGTGGCAAGCTGGTGCGTCATCAAGAGCATGTACACGCGATTAATGGCGTTAACCTTGATATCAAACGCGGTGAAGCGCTGTGTGTGGTCGGTGAATCTGGCTGCGGCAAGTCCACCGTGGCACGCACAGTAATGGGCTTACTCACCCCCACAGAGGGTGAGATTCGCTATGACGGGCAGCGCATTGATAATTTGAGCTCTCGCCAGTTATTACCTTATCGCAAGCGCATGCAGATGATTTTCCAAAATCCTTATGCCTCGCTTAACCCACGGATGACGATTCAACAAACGCTGGAAGAACCGCTGCGTTTGCACCACCCAGACTGGAACCGTGAGAAGATACTCGACAAGGTCCAAAACGTTATGGGGTCGGTGGGAATAGACCCCGATTGGGGCAAGCGTTTTGGGCATGAGTTTTCCGGTGGTCAGCGCCAGCGTATCGCCATAGCACGCGCCCTAGCCGTTGACCCTGAGTTTATTGTTGCCGACGAGCCCATATCAGCACTGGATGTCTCCATTCAGGCACAAGTACTCAACCTGCTGATGGAAGCGCAACAAGCGCGTAACCTGACCTATCTATTTATCACTCACGATTTGGCAGTGGTCGAGCACTTTGGCACCCGCGTAGCGGTGATGTATTTAGGCACGGTGTGTGAAGTGGCTACAACGGCAACGCTATTTGCGAAACCGCGCCACCCCTATACCCAAGCACTACTATCCGCTATTCCTCGCTTAAAAGATGACCGCCCCCAGCATATTCGTCTTACCGGAGAAGTGCCCACGCCGGTCAACTTACCGAGCGGTTGTGTCTTCCATGGCCGTTGCCCCCATGCCAACGCCCGCTGTCATCAGGAAATCCCTACCCTGCAAACACAGGGTGACGGCACTCGCGTTGCGTGCCACGCTGTTGAAGAAGGTCGGCTATGACGCCAATTTTAACGACAGCATCACGTTTGGCAGCACGACGAGGTAAGGCATGGAAATTCGCTGGCTAGAAGACTTTATCGCCCTGGCCAGAACGCGACACTTCTCTCGCGCAGCGGATGAACAGCACGTCACACAGCCCACCTTTTCCCGACGCATTAAATTGCTAGAGGAAGAGATGGGCGTGACGCTGATCAACCGGCAGACGTTGCCACTTTCGCTAACCCCGGCGGGAGAGGAGTTCCTGACACTGTGCGAACAGGTAACTGATCGTGTGCGCTTAACCCGTGACCGCGTGCGCGAAATCAGCGCCGGACAGCAGCGCCGTATCATGGTGGCTGCTCCACAGAGCTTACTCCCGCAGTTTTTGCCAGAATGGCTGGCTGCTACGGGTTGGCAGGAGCGCATACAGCCCTATTTGCGAGCAACCGGCTGGGCGGCGAGCGACTATTTTCAAGCACTTGGTCGGGCAGAGTGCGATCTTGCTATCTGCTATTGGCCAATCGGACGTTGCGATTTAGATATCGATACCAGTGCCTGCACGTATCGGATCATTGGCCACGAGCGCTTGATTCCTGTCACAGGCCTCGATGCGAATGGCACACCTTGCGCGTTGCTACCCGGCTCGCGCCAGCAACCCGCGCCTTGTCTGGCCTATCCAAAACGCGGCTTATTGGGCTCAGCGGTAAAGGCGCATCTCGCTCGCTTACCGCAGAGCACCTACCTCACGGCGCAAAGTGAAAACCTCTATGCGGCGGGTATTAAAGAGCTAGTGCTGCTCGGCTACGGCATGAGCTGGTTACCCGAACGCAACATAGCCGCTGAGCTCTCCAACGGCACATTAATCAGAGCCGGCGATAGCCGCTGGGATGTCCCGATGGAGCTACGACTATATCGGCACCAAAACCAGCATCACGCAGAGCTGGATAGCCTGTGGAGTGAGCTCGCTCCACCGCGCAGTTAAGCCCGTAGTTAAAGCAATAGCCCGACTTGATACCGTACCCTGAGCCACTAGCCAAGTCGCCATTGAAAAAAAGGACACCACCTGCATGTCAGCCTCTTTGTTTAACTTACAGCGCGAACACTTAGCGCATTTACAGCAAGCTTATGCAGACCTGTTAACCAGTCACAGTCTCGATAGCTTAGCCATCTATAGCGGCCACGCCAGCGCACACTTTGGCGACGACCAAACGCCAACCTTCCAAACTTACGGCCATTTTATGCACTGGGTAGGCATGGCCGATATTCAGCACAGTTGGCTAGTGATTCAACCCGGCAAGCGCCCGCAGCTGTACCTGTATGCGCCGGCAGATTTCTGGCATTTGCCCACTCGCCTGCCTGAAGAGCCATGGGTAACTGAGTTTGATATCCACCTGTGTAGCGAAAAGACCACACCAACGCTAGCGGGTCGCGCGGCAGTGATCGGTGATATTGAGGCCACCACACGTCAAGCATTAGACGCGCAGTATCAGCCCGAACCGCTGGTTAGGGCCCTCGATGAACTGCGCATGTTGAAGACCGCTTATGAAATAGCCTGCTTAAGCGAAGCCAACCGGCTTGCCATAGCAGGACATCAAGCCGCGCAGGCTGCTTTTATTGGCGCATCGGCTGAGTTAGATATTCAACTGGCCTACCTAGCTGCCAGCAGACAGCGGGAGTCTGATGTCCCCTACCAGAACATTATTGGGCTAAATGATCATGCGGGCGTATTACACTACCAACACTATGACCTAAACAGTCCCACGCAACGACATAGCCTATTGGTTGACGCTGGCCGCCGTTTTCGCGGTTACTGCGCAGATATTACACGCACTTATGCAGGCCCTGACGCGCCAGACATCTATCGTGATTTAATTGACGGTATTCACCAGGTAAAAGACACGCTAGTCGAAAGCGTTGCTCCAGGCGTCGAGTTCATTGCGCTACATGAGCAATTGCATCGTTTGCTGGCAGATATCCTTATTGCCAATGACCTTTTTCAGGGCAGCGCAGAACAGGCAATTGATGAGGGAATCACGCGAGCTTTTTGCCCACACGGTTTAGGGCATTCGTTGGGGCTGCAGGTTCATGATGTGGCAGGGCTTCGCCATCCAGATGGAACGCCCTCACCCGCTCCTGAGCAGCACCCAGCGCTACGTTTAACCCGTACGCTGCGCCCTGGCATGGTAGTAACGATAGAGCCCGGGTTCTACTATATCCCTATGTTGCTGGCCCCATTGCGCGACAAGGCACTACCGATTAACTGGAAAGTCGTTGATTCGTTAGCCAGCTGTGGCGGCATCCGTATTGAAGATAACGTCGTTGTCACAGAGAGTGGCTTCAAAAACTTGACCCCCTGACCAACAAAACGCCCGGCCCAAGGTGTAACTCCTCAGGCCGGGCGACTATCAGATCGAGGGCAAGATCACCCTGCGCACTTCTCGTTAGAAGCGGTAGGTAACGCCACCACCGATAGTAACGGGTTCCATGTTTACTTTACCGACCTTGTTACCACCTGCATTGATGTCGGCATTCACGTCTGCATAGCTAACGTAACCGTTTAACATGATGTTATCGGTAACCGCTAAATCAACACCTGCCTGACCGATCGCACCATAGCTTTCGTCAACGCTTAAGCCAGTGGGCTCGCCTGAGAAGCGAGTATAGTTCAAGCCAACGCCTACATAAGGCTGAACCTTAGAGTCTAAACCGCCCATCGGATAGTAGTTAACCAACAGATTAATCGGCAGGCGGTCTACGCTACCTGCGCTGCCACCAGGACTGGTGTTGAGGTCGTGTTCAAACTTCTCGGAGCTGTTCAGTTCAGCGCCAAGCTTATCGGTGAACAGGTAACCCGCGCCAAACGTAAATCCTCGCGCGCTTTGTACGTTTAGGTCTGCCGCGCCAACATTGCCATTTCCAGAACCCGTATCCGTTTGGGCGACACCACCACGTACGAAAACGTCACCTGCTGCGTGAGCGAGTGCTGCTTGGCTGGCGATCAAGGCGCTAGCGGTAAGAACAGCAGCAGAAACTAATTTTAATTTACTCATCAGGATCATCCTCTTACATCTTACTCGGGATTGGTGCCGGTAACTCCAGCTACCTATACAATATATACCAATCGAACAGTGTTTCCAAACTTATTGTGTTATTTTAATATAAGTTTTACATATCAAGCACTGCCGAAAAACAGAATCGGTTATAAAAGTCAAGCACAAAGGACAGACATAAAAAAAGTCCCCCGAAGGGGACCCAGGTGGAGCACGCCAGCTCACTCAGTGTATCGCTTACCAATCTCTGTCGGGGCGATGTAGCAAAGAAGGAAGAGACACCAATTGAACGCCTGGAACTCTGTTCATTTGCTTCTTACCTAATATATAGCGAACTACGTGCCAATTTAATTTTTAATGAATAAAAACAATATCTTATTAAAAATTAAAACTGAATACTTATCAAAAGGTGTTGTTGCCAATGCCAAAGCGCACCATCTATGCGCATGCTATGCGCATGACAGGTTGGTTTTGCCTCATAACGAATCGCTCAATTGGAAATTCCGTTTCACGTTGAGCAGAGAAGTGATTCTAGCGTGATCGGTTGATCTCGTCTTCAGCACATGCTGCTAAATCTTTTAACACCTGACGCTGCTGCTCATTTAAACGCCGTGGCACGGAGTCAATAATACAAAGCGTTCCTATCCTGAAGCCATCCACCGTTGTCATTGGTATGCCCGCGTAGAAGCGTATGCCTCTATGTACTTTTACCAAAACAAAGTCTTTAAAACGACTGTCTTGGCTGGCATCTTCAATCTCAAAAATTCCTTCTTCCTGAATGGTATGGGCACAAAGCGACTCTTCTCGACACGTTTGGGTAAGCGCGATCCCTTGTCGGGATTTAAACCATTGGCGATCTTCATCGACTAACGTTACCAGCGCAGCCTCTACACCAAAAAACTGGATTGCCAGCCGAGCAATCCTATCGAAACGCTCTTCTGGCGGGGTATCCAAAAGCGCTAGTTGGCGCAATGCCTGTAACCTTGCTTGCTCACCCTTTACCATGGCAACACCCTCTTCTTAGGTAATGGATAGCGTCATTCATGCAGCAATGCTGCTTAGATCGTTTTGATTAGTAAAATGTATGCATTAATTCATCTTTTGTCGCTGATTAGACAATTATTCTGCACTTACACTCGGCCTACTCTGATAACTATCACTTTATAATCATTAACTTAAATCAACCCTCACATCCTTTCAAGATAACACTCAAAATGTCTATTCTCGCGCCAATAATTAATTTAACCCCACAATTATGCATAGAGCCGTTCAGCTAGGCCCTCGGGTTAGCAAAAAACGCACCATATAACGGTAAATTGTCTTGCCCCGATATCATTGCTTAGGCTGCAAATCTTTAACTACCGGCGTATCCCCTACCCAGAGCTCTCCAACCACACATAAAGCGTTTGCAATCACTTAATTGAAAAAATTGTTCTCGCGGACATCTTCAATCTAAAAAAACCTTACCTTTAAACAACTTGGATACAAAACTTACTCCTTTAATCACGTCGACCAAGCGACAACCTAAGTTGAATTTACAGACAGCCATCGACCTAATTGGCTGTTATTTTTACGATAAATCATTACCACCAACTAAATTTAATAATGCAAAGCCAAAACACTGGAAAATACAATAAGATGGTCTACGCTAAGTCTTAATACTTTTTAACTATTTGGAATCACCAGAATTCTAATCGGCAGCTACTTAAGCCTGCGGAGATAACTGTCTGTTCAAACAGCTTTATTCTAAGCATTTTGGATCTTCTCATTAGGGCGAAAAATAATTTTTTATGTCTACTTTATTTCTCTTATAAGGTTTTATTGAGACACATAACATCTTACTTTCACTCGGTTACATTTCCGAAGAACCTTATCGATTGTTAAAGGCTTACCTAACTAAGCATTTGATTAATTTTAATTATGTGGCGTGGGATATAAAAAAGAGTCGGTCACAATAAAGGAGTGTGCATGGATACCTATCAGTACGACTACTCTTATGCACTGACCAAAGACAAGGTCAATGACATCATGAGTACCAACCTTGCATCGGTTTCGATGCCCCTTGTTTATACAGACCATGACTCTGTCACAGGTGCTGTTACCAATATTAATGTCAACCTCGACGTATGGAGCATGGCAGATGGGGGGCAGAACAGATTAATGAAGCTCAATATACCGATTAAAGAAGGTTTTATGAGTATATCGGGCCTGCCAGGCGTTAATGGCAGTTGGGATATGACTGGGGTTTCACTGCTGGTGGAAATTACGCTCGGCTGGCTTGGGCCCGGAAATCAACAAGAACTCGATGGCGAAGGCTCGCTGACCAGCTTAGTCTTCTCTCCCTCCGAAGCCAGCACACCCAATGACCCCGGCTATATCGCTATTCTCACTGTAACAGACCCATCAGGACAGATGACAAGTGCCGCCACCGGTATGCTAAAACAAATTGCGCAACAAGCATTTTATGAAAGCCGGGATAATCTGCAGTACATCTTCGCAGGTGTCGTTCCGGTGCCTGCTGGGGCGACCACATGGTTACGCCCATATAAGTGGCAATACTTTGTTGCATCTGGTGATATTGAAGCACTTTGCTTTCTGTCGATGCTCGATGATTCGCCATTTCCTGCCACCCCTGCGTTTGATTCCACAGCGCTGACGTCTGGTTGTAACGCTGTTGCACTGATTTCTCAACAAGCTTTTTTTAAAAACACGCTATTGCCCGGCGTTGAAGACACCTTTCCCAAGGGAACATTTGCTGTACACCAAACCAACCAGCATTCGGTTATTTCTAGTAATGGGGCGTTTGATGCGCAGATAGATGGCGACAATATTAACACCAACTCCTTTTCTCTTTGGCCTTCCGATGCTGGTGACGGGCTCCAGACATCCTCTGCTGGCGGAGGCCCGCTTACCTTCCTTTTTGGCCTAGCCGACCTGCCAGATGCCACCTATAGCTGGACGTCAAAAACTGTCAATCCGCTTTCTTTAAATTATTCGACCGGGGTGATGACTTTTGAAGAAGACCCTAGTCCACAGGCGACGCATGATCAGGATATTCCTTGGTATGACTACATCATCCTTGTTGGTCTAGGTTTAACGCTACCCGGTCTGATTGCCGATATAACCGATGCGGTCAACCATTATGGCGACCAAGTGAATGCTGTGGGCATGTCTAATATTAACGCCGCCGTGCAATCAACTTTTGATAACGATGTCGTCAACGTAGCCAGCCTTCTCGACTGGCAAATTGATGGACAGTCGTTCAGCTTGACCGAGGGAGGCCTAGACGGAGCCTTCTATTTCCGTGGAAACCTTTCCTGACCACCCCTCTTAGCTGATCTGAGCATAAGTTGGAGTGAATACTCATAGTGACGAAGGAGAAATACCATGACTGATAGCACTTCACTTGCCCCAGTTGCTGTAAAGGAAATTGACGCCCGTGCGGTTGCCGAGACATACAATTGGGATACCGTTGTAGCACTGCATTTTGACACGACCAACCGAGCACTTACTGACAACTGGAGCAGTGTTGATGATAGAGCCAAGAACATCTCACAGTCAGCCAGCGATGATCCAAGCTACCAACTCACAGCCAGTTTGGACGCTTGGCAGCTGTCTACCGGAGGCGATGGCAAGAACATCAATATGAGCGTTCCAGTTTCTGGTGGTAACTACCTAGCAGGTGGCCAAAGTTACTCACTGGATGGGCTTGGGATGAGCGTTATTATCCAAATTAATATGGATTGGATTCCAGACCCAGACCAGAAGGCTTTTGTGATCAACGAAGGGGTTGGTGCCATCGTTGCCGATCTCGATAATAGCGTTGTGGATGCTGCGCTTATCGAGGATTTTGCAACTAACGGTGTCACGATTAGCAGTAATTCTGCGCTGTCTACCGTTACGCCAGGCGCCGCTTGGGTGGTGACCGCGGAGGACAGCTCTTTCTATTACATGTTTTATAGTGAAGACAAGGATCAGGATAAGTTTCTCTCTGTCTATCAATACACTGATTCCTTCCAGAGCCAGCTTCGTGCCCTTAGTCAGGAAGCTGGCGGAACAGCTGCCGTCGTCGTTATGAACATCGTCAATCCACCAGATGCTGGCAGTATCGGTAACGCGGTATTACCAGAGCTTCTTAGTGAGTGGTTCAATACCAATATTGGCTATTTTAACTTCGTTTTCTCAGTAATAGATCTGACTCCCCAGCTCGGCCAGTCTCCCAACTATACCTGGATTGATCCCACAGCCACCAGTTATGCCGTGGTGGACGAGCAGACCATGGAAAGTTCAGTGATGGGTGTATTGACGATGATTCAGAACAATACTCCCGGATCAAATCATCAGGTGTCACCTAATGCCATTCCAACAGGCGAGGATGCCAACGGGGCCGATACAGGCTTGCTGATTAGCGGCCCGAACTTTGTGAAGAATATGATCCTAGCGGGTGCCAAGAACCTCTTTGACGAGGCGACAGACGAGGATTTCACTACATTTAATGATGGTCTGTCTGTAAAAAACGTCAATAAGTTGACTTACGGCTACTTCAAGATGGATGACGACCCGTCTGCCACAACGGCAGACGACGGTTATTCCTCTCAACTAGACGAAGGGATTCTCCCTGAGGGGCTGGTAAATGCCTTCAAGACTCAGGGCCAGTATGGATATATTTATAACCCTGACCTCCGAAACGATTCAGTTAAAGTCAACATCAAGGGAAGTCAATGGTTCCTAAGCGGTAACGGGGATGAGTACATCGTAGATCTCAATGACGGCAAACTCGAATTATACACCGCCACCCAAGTCACCATTGAAGCTAATCAGTTTGAAATGAATTTGGAACACAGTTTTCTGGAAATCAAATTCATTGACTTAACCTACCACCAAAGTTGGCAATACGACGTCCATATTAATTATACCGAGCAGGTGAGCCTAGGTCTGAAAACGGTCACGACGTCTTCCGGAGACACGAAACAGATTTTCAATTTCACCCAGTCCGTACGCAATATGACGGTCAATGTCACAAAAACCCAAGCCGAAATAGACTTTGAAATTGTCATGGGAGCGGTCACCGCGTCCCTCGCATTGATTGCTGTTATTGGCCCGGTTGTGGATGGCCTTGCTGCCTCTGCAGAAGTGACAGTTGCCAGTGTTGATGAAGGCTCGGCCCTTCTTGATGAAGAAAGCTTTTTCAGTGCACTTGGTGAGGACAGCGAGAGCGAAGAACAAAATGTCGCCAACGAAGAAGATGCGCTGGCGAATGGTGCTGAACAAGCTACAGGGCGAATGACGCGGATCAAAAATGCTTTCAATTCGACTCGCTGGAAAGTATTCGGTGGTGTCACAGCAGCTTTGACTGCAGCGTATGGTGTTGAAATGACCGTGGCGGCTATTTTGGAGTCTGTATACAAAAACGATTGGGAAAACGTGCCTGGCTTTGACGAGTTTGCCAACGATGCCATCGCGCCTTATACCTTCCCAGGTGTCAATGGATATGAGCTCAAATCAGCATGGCTCGCCGATTCTTTACAAATTGGCCTGAAAACCAAGTAAACAGCGACAAAGGAAAGCAGCCATGTCCACCCAAAATGCTGCCGCAAATACCTATAATTGGGATACCGCTTTTGCTATTCCGATTCCTGACGTCAATAAAACCATTGTGGATCAGCAGTCATCACCGCAAAGCTTCTCGGTTACGGCAGAAGGTTCTTACACAGCCTCCGCTGATTTCTCGGACTGGCAAGTCTGTATGGGTGGGGATGGCAAAAACATCCGTATTTCCATCCCCATGAGCAACATCATTGTTGACTACACCAGTGGCAGTAAGGTTACCGTTGATGCTGGCAACGCAACGATAGAAATCAACCTTCACTACATTCCCCACAGTGCCGCGAATGACGACTCATCGAACTTGGTTGCTCTGGTTGCAAAAACCAGCTCAGACAATGCCTCAACTCCAGTAGCCGCTTTGGTGGGAGAGGTATCACTCACCCCCAACCCTGGAAGTGTCACTCAGGCCGTATTTGGCCAAGCCCTTTTAGATTGGATCTGCGCTAATTTAAGCGAGTTCAACCATGTATTTTCAGTGGTTGATATCAACCGAATGATTGACCAGGGACAGTGGGGGTTCGTAACACCAAATTATACAGAGTACGCTTACCTAGATGGCAATTCGCTTGGCAACAGCGTTCTTGGCGTGCTGACGATGACAGGTGATCGAACCGGGCAATCGTTGAGCGAGCAGGTTTCTCCTAATGCCATCCCAGCGAATAGCGAAGCCGGTTTTCTCGTCTCCCAGGAAAGAACCTTATACGATCTGGTACGACCCGCCATCATGGTTGCCTACCCTGGGCTGAATAGCGATAACTTCCTGATGAGCAATGATAAAACCAAACTTTATCTGGATCAGGGGGTATCAGTGGATATGCCTCCAGTTGAACATGATGGTTCAACTTATCACCCTATACTCACATCCCTTACAGTAGAAACCGATGGAGAAACATTCATCGTAACCAGCACAACCAGCACCTACATCACTTTTGGCATTACATCAGAGACAACCGCAACCAACTGGTACACGCTAAATCTCGGTAGCTCAAATAATGGGCAAACCATCAATTTCGTACAAACACAACCAACTGACCAGCAGTATACAGTTCACCAGGATCCGGGGGTCGTCGTTACCGAGATCATCATATCGATCATTGTCGGCCTAGTGGCCTTGATTTGCGCCCCTCTGACGGAGGGGGCATCACTCGTGATTGGTGGGCTTGTGATTGGGCTGCTATTGGGTGCTTCAGAAATTGCAACAGGTGCCATTGAGTCGGTCAATAAAGAGACATCACCTTCTGTGGATTTGCTTTTGATTAATGCCGTTGATCCTATCAAATGGACGGGAAGTGACTCGTTCAAGCTTGATTATGTACACCCAAATATTTCCTTACAGCTGGGCGGAGATCCACTCTTCGTATAACACACGCAACGCTAATTCAGGAGAACCATGATGGCTGATACTGAAAAAATCATTGATGTACTGATCGCTATTGATGCCGAGTCAGTCATTCAAAAGTACGGAGCTAATACAGACTCTGATAACCCTCAGCAGATCGCTACCAGCGCGAATTTTATCTACATGATTGTGCGTAGTGACGAAGCGGTTTCTGGAAACGGCGGCGCGGAGTTGACCATTGCGGCCCAGACACTAGACGTTATTCGTTGGCGAGAAACTTCGTTGACGCTAAACGGCACTTACTCAACCATACTTTATGAGTTCGATTCGACCAATAGCGACGGCCTGATCACCCCTCCCCAGCCCATAACTGTAGAGGTAGATACCCCCTTACCGGTTGCTTCTGATCCCCTTCATCCATCAACCCAGACGATCAATGACTATTTCTGGAACTGCACGGTCACCAGAGCCGGAAATGTAACCTACCACTTCAAGTTCATGATTGTTGATCGTGATAATAATGTACAGGGTTACTATTGGTGGGATCCCTTCATTCAGATCACTGACTGATTTTATTCTCTGAACCTCTTTCAACCAAGAGGACAAATACAACAAGGAGAATGCTGCATGGAACGAAGCACCACGCCACAAATCATCGATATATTGATGGCGGTCGACGCGGATACCATCGCATCAAACTACCTCCCTGGAACCCCATCCAAGCCAACGCCGATTGACGAAACGATGATTTACTTGATCGTCCGGCAAGACAATGGGGCCTTCGGGGAGGGAACGGGGGAGCTAAAAGTAACTGCTCGTACACTAGACACCCTCAGATGGCGAGAGACATCACTTTCTGCAAATGCGACATACTCAGCAATTCTGTACCAATACGAACCCGTGGGTGGAAAACAGAACATTCTGTCAACACCTTATCCAGTTGTCGCAGAAGTCAAAACCCCGCTTCCTGTTCCTGGTGATCCTCTTCACCCTGTGACTCAAACAATCAACAGTTATTTTTGGTCGGCACAAGCGGTTGCTGAAGGGGAAATTACCTACGCGTTCAATTTTATGCTCACAGATCGGGACAACATTGTTCAGGGCTACTACTCGTGGGATCCATTTATTCAGGTCACTGCTTAACAACTTCAGCAGAAGGATATTGTCATGGCAACTGATTCTACTCACTTCGTAAAATATCGATTGAAAAGCCCAAATCTGAAGGAGCAGTACATCACCTTCAGCTCTAGAACGCCTAAAACGCTACAAATTGCCCAAGATCATCCATTAGTCCAGAAATTGGCAGAAACTGACTCCAAAGCAGCCAGCAATGTGGAGCAATTAATCCAGGAACTATTGACACATGAAAAGCGCTTTTTCGCATGGCTAGGGGCTAGCGAATCACACATGGAGCAATTTATGAATGACCCTGTCAGCGCCTTGAAGCTGGCGATACCTGACCTGCCAGACTCCTTCTTCAACGAACTTGATTCGCTGCCCAAGATATTCCAAAAAAAGACGTAGCCTAGTGCTAATGACAGTCAGTTAAGCCTAGCTGGCATTAGCCGATGGGCTGGTTTTTTTGTTTAATAAGTGCCTGACGGTGACTCCCCCCAGCCCTCCGAGCCGCCCTCGTCATTCCCGCAGGCCCTTAGCGGGAATCCATGTTGACCTGGGGTTTCGGGCTGCTGCAGGCCAAGGTCAAGGTGGATTCCCGATTACCCCACTCGGGAATGACGGTGTGGTGACTCGAGAATGACGTGCGGCGATCGCTTTGGGAGGTGGCCGCTTTGTTATATGGGGCTTGGGGATAATGCCAGTAAGCCTTAACTGACTGGCAGTCTAGTCTAGTGCTGTGTATTTTAGCGATCACGTTATCGAAGTATGGATCGGGTCCCCTCCCACTTCAATAAGCGCGATGCGCCAAAGGTGTAAAAAAGGCCATCATAGGATGGCCTTTGGTCGATGCCCGTATAGCGCTACGGCGTGACGATTATTTTCACCTGCGCTTTATCACTCAACAGCGCCTCGAATCCCTCTTCAACAATATCTGCTAGCGGGATGCGTTGGGTTACCATATCTTCAGCGCGGAAATAGCCTCGCTGCATGAGTGCCATTACCGCCGGATAAACATGGCGATAGGCAATAATGCCCTTCATGGTACGCTCTTTAATGACTAGATCGTTGGGATGGAAACTGGCCTCTCCTTCCCAAATACTGACCACGATCACTTCTCCGCCTTCATGAGTGCTGTGCAAGGACTGATTCAGTACGGCCGGAATCCCGGTCACTTCGAACGCTACGTCAACGCCACCGTTGCTCAACATTTTTAGCTTAGCCACAGCATCTTCTTGCTGCGGGTCCACCACGATAGCGCCAAGCGCTTCGGCCTTCGCTTTACGTGAAGGTGCTACCTCGACGGCGTAAATTTGAGCGGCACCTGCCGCTTTTAGTGCCTCGATGGTCATTAAGCCAATCGGGCCCGCACCAAATACTGCTGCGCTATCCCCTGCCTTCAAACTACTTTGACGAACGGCATGCAAAGCAACCGCCGCTGGCTCTACCAGTGCCCCTTGCTCGAAGCTGAGGTCATCCGGCAGTTTATGCACCATATGCTCCCCCATCACGGTGAACTCCGAGAAGCCACCGCCGCCACCAGAAAGGCCATGGAAACCCAATAGCGGCGTGAGGTTATAGCGCTCCATCTGATAAGCGCCGTTCTGATTAGGTGAAAGAATCGGCTCGATAGCGACGCGATCCCCTACTTTCACCCGTGTTACTTTGTCGCCTACCTCAACCACTTCGCCGGCGAATTCGTGGCCCATGATAATCGGTGCTTGCTCACCGCTAATTGGGTGCGGCTTATCGACCGGAATAAAAATCGGCCCAGCGGCGTATTCGTGCAAATCACTACCACAAATACCACACGCCGCCACCTTAACTTTTACCTCATGAGGGCCGTTAATCGTTGGTATCGGCATTTGCTCAACACGCAGATCTTTCGCTGCATACCAAACCGCTGCCTGCATAGTGCTCTTTTCGTCTTTGCTATAGGTCACAGAGAGAATCCCCCATCCACTGCAATGGCTTGTCCAGTTACGTGTTCGGCGCAAGCCAGATAGACCACCAGCTGCCCCATATCATCGGGCGTTTGCGCTTCGCCCTGAGGCAGTAAGGTTTTTTGATGTCTCTCCCAGGAGGCCTGCTCAGTTTCCCCCTCTTCGCGCCACCTCCCAGCAAGACCATCTTCTCCCCGCCACATACCAGTGCCGACGACCCCAGGGCATAGCGCATTCACTGTCACGCCATCGGATGCGACTTCCTTAGCGACAGCATTGGTAAAGCCAATGACCGCAAACTTAGAAGCGGAATAATGGGAAAGATTAGGAAACCCAACCTTGCCAGCGATGGAAGAGACGTTAACTATCCGCCCATATCGGCGTGGCCGCATGACTTCTAACTCAGCCTGTGTACACAGAAATGTACCTTTAGCATTGACCGCCATAACACGATCCCACTCCTGCGCAGACAGCTCCTCAACCGAATGAATACTGATAATTCCTGCGTTATTGACAGCAATATCTAGTTGTCCGAAATATTCTTGCACCGCCTGTACCAGCATATGCACCGATTCGGAGGACGAAACATCGACCTGTAGCGCAATACTACGACGGCCAAGCGCTTCGACCTTAGCAGCCGTTTCTTCTGCAATTTCGATATCCAAGTCGGCGACGGCCACATCCGCACCAGCTTTTGCCAGTGCCAGAGCAATGCCCTGGCCTATGCCACGCCCTCCGCCAGTGACTAATGCAGTCTTTCCATTCAATTGCATGAGCGTCTCTCCTCTTTAATTAATTGAACCGAGCCGGTATACCGACTCGCATAAACGCTCAGCCCAAGTGATGAACTGGCTGCAGGCCATAGACAGGGGTATCTAGCCCTTCCATACGTGCTTTTAACTGCAGCGCCAAATAACGTGAGTAGTGCCGCGACTGGTGTAGGTTGCCGCCATGGAACCACAGTGCCTCTTGCTGAGTGGGCTTCCACATATTGCGCAGCTCTCCTTCCCATGGGCCGGGGTCTTTGGTGGTGTCGGAACCTAGCCCCCAACACTTGCCGACTTTATCGGCCACTTCTTGAGAAATAAGCCGCGCCGCCCAACCATTCATCGAGCCATAGCCAGTGGCATAAACGATCAAGTCAGCATCAAGCTCGCTGCCATCAGTCAGTGTGATGGAGTGTGGGTTAATACGCTCAATGCCCACGCCGCTGCGCAGTTTGATGTCGCCACTGGCCACCAAGTCACAAGCGCCTACATCGATGTAATATCCCGAACCGCGACGCAAATACTTCAAAAACAGCCCCGATTCATCGTCGCCGAAATCGAGCATAAAGCCTGCGCTCTCAAGCTTTTGGTAAAACTCGGCGTCACGCTTTTTAATCGCTTCAAAAGCGGGGCGCTGAAAATCCGGTAATACTTTGTACGGAATCGAGGCAAACACTAGATCGGCTTTTTCATGGGTTAACCCATTCGCCACAGCCTCTTCCGAATAAAGCGGCCCTAACACCTCTTCCATCAGTGAGTCTGACTTCACAATATGGGTAGATGAGCGCTGCAGCATGGTGACATCAGCATCGTGCTCCCATAGTGCGGCGGCAATGTCATGGGCCGAGTTATTAGAGCCCACGATGACGCATTTCTTACCTTTATAGGCATCCGGCCCGGGGTGTTGGCTAGAGTGCTGCTGCTCGCCTGCAAAGTTTTCTGCCCCTGGGAATTTAGGCACATTCGGCATCCCAGACATACCGGTAGCCATTACCAACTGCTTGGGCCGTAGCGTGATCTCTTCGCCGTTGCGCTTAACCTTAACCACCCACTCCCCTGCGGCCTCATCGTAGCTAGCATTCTGACACTCGGTGGAACTCCAATAATTGAGCTCCATCACTTTTGTGTACATTTCCAGCCAATCGCCCACTTTGTCTTTCGGGGCGAATACAGGCCAGTTATCTGGGAAAGGGATATAGGGAAGGTGGTCGTACCACACTGGATCGTGCAAGCAGAGTGACTTATAGCGCTTACGCCAGGAGTCTCCCGCGCGCTCGTTTCGCTCAATGATGATTGTTGGCACACCCAGTTGCCTTAACCGTGCGCCTAAGCCAATACCGCCCTGGCCACCGCCAATAATCACGCAGTAAGGCTGCTGGGTGTAGCCCAGCTCCGCTTCTTCACGCTGCCGTGACTCCAACCACGTTTCACGCTGCTTATTGGCACCGTGCTCAGCCCCTTTGGGGCGATGGTGATTGCACTGCTCGGGGTAGTCGTTCAGTGCTTGCATGGTGGTTAACAACGTCCAGCACTTGCCTTCTTTTAGGCGCAAATAGCCTTTTCCACGGGCAACCGCCGTATTGAAAGTAAACCACGCATCGTAGATGTCGCCGTTTTCAGTGGCCTCGCCGTCTAACTGCCAGTCCGTAGGCTGTGCGTTATTGAGCGTGGCATTGAGCATGGCCTGAATTTCATCTTTGCCTTCGCAGGTTTTTAAATTCCAGGTAAACGTAAGAAAGTCACGCCAGTAGCACTCGTCTCCAAACAGAGACAGTACTCGCTCAATATCCTGGGTTTGAAGGGCAGTATCGAAATCGTGCAGCCACGCTTGAACAGTCTCCGTGGGGGATTGCTGGACTTGTGCCGTTATCTTTGACATAGCGGGTACTCCATGTGCATTTGTTATTGTTGAGTTAACTGTGATGCACACAACCCTAAGCAGCTACCGTGCCAAACAACCCAAAAAGCACATCAACAAGCTGAAAAATAAACAAAAAATACAGCATTAATGAGATACAAGGCAGTGATAAGGCGTAGCGAGGGTCTTTTGCCATGGATGGCAAAAGTAGCGCCCAGGGAAGGGTTTACAGCGCCCTCGCCTAGCCTTATCACCTACTGAGTAACCAATAGAGAGCCATGTACACCTGTCACGCCGTTTACAGCTTGACGTTACAGGTGTAACGCACGACTAACGGCGTAAGCAGACCACGTTGACTCTGGGGGTAAAGCGCATAGGCTGAAAGAACAATAACGACAGCGCCCAACGAGTAACGCCATGCTGCATTCCACGCTTGCACCTACACGGCTTCAATCTGAACAACGTCGACATATCGAGCATATTTTTCAGCTCGGTGAAGGGCTAGATACCCCCAGCTTGCCTGCGCAGGCCCCCATTCGTCGCTCCTGGCTGCGCTGCCTGAACGAGTATCAGCTAGACCCCACTCATCCACGCCCAGCACGGGTCGTGCCGCAGCAAACATTGATTGAGCACCGCGAGTCTGTTGATGAGTTACTGCATGTCGCCCGCGCCGGTGTCGATCAGCTTTATGGGCAAATAGCGCAGCTTGGCTACGTACTACTCGTCACCGACCACCGCGGCATTACCGTTGAGTTTCGCGGCGACCCCAACCAGGACCAGCAATTACGCAAAGCAGGCCTCTACCTGGGGGCTGACTGGGATGAACGCTTTGCAGGCACCTGCGCTGTCGGTACCTGCTTGCATGATCGCCAGGCCATTATCTGCCACCGCCAAGAACACTTCGATGCTTCCCATATCTCGCTGACCTGCACCGCCGCTCCTATTGCTGACCCTCAGGGTAATGTGATGGCCGTGTTAGATATCTCCGCGCTGCAATCGCCTACGCAACACGAAAGCCAGAATTTCAGCCTATCGCTGGTAACGCTTTATGCGCGCATGATTGAGGATGCCTATTTTCTGCAACGCTACCGCGACTGCCTGATGGTGCGTCTAGATACATCGCGGGAATTTGTCCACGTCAACGGACGTGGTTTAATCGCCATTGAAGAGAATGGACAGGTCATCGCTGCCAACGCTGTAGGCCGCGAGCTAATCGCCGAACACCAGCACCGCTGGCCACCTTGGTCGGCAAATCACACCCCTATGCTGGGTGAACTATTCGAGTGTGAGATCGCCGATATACTCAGTATTAATAGCGGTACTGATGATCAATTGCGTGCCTTCCGCGCTCGCGCCAGCAACACCATCCACTTTATTAGTCTGCTAGAACCCCGCCGCCCCCGCATGGTGCAACGGACAACACCGTCTGCTTCTGAACTGCCCGAACCCTTAGCTCGGCTGGGTGCCGACGACCCTGCGATGCGCAAAGTACAAAAATTGGCCGACCGCTTGCGTAATGAAGCTAACGTGAACGTGCTGATTAGCGGCGAAACCGGCACCGGTAAAGAGGTGGTTGCACGGGCGCTGCACGAAAGCGGCAACCGCGCCAAACAACCGTTTATTGCCGTCAACTGTGCGGCCATTCCCGAGTCACTGATCGAAAGCGAACTGTTTGGCTACGAACCTGGCGCCTTTACCGGCGGCCGCTCAAAAGGGATGCGCGGGCTTATTCCACAGGCCCATGGAGGCACGCTGTTTTTAGACGAAATCGGTGATATGCCGTTAGCGCTGCAAACCCGACTGTTGCGCGTGCTGGCCGAACGGGAAGTGATGCCGCTGGGGGCTAACACGCCAGTTAAAATCGATATTCGTGTTATTACGGCCACCCATCGCCATATCGAAGAAATGATCCAGCAAGGAGAATTCCGCGAAGACCTCTATTACCGGCTCAACGGTGCTCAGCTTCGACTGCCAGCGCTACGCGAACGCGCCGATAAACTGTTTGTTATTCGCCGCGTGTTTGAAGACGTCGCCGCCGAACGCGCCACGCAAATATCGCCACGCCTACGCGCAGATGCAATCAGTGCGCTACTCGCGTATTCATGGCCCGGCAATATTCGTCAGCTCAAAAATGCCCTCGCCTTTGCCCTAGCCACCTCAGAAAGTGACGAAATCACCGTTCACGATCTGCCAGAACAGTGCCTTAGCCAGCGAATTACCCGCAACGCGTCGGCCCAACTTGAAACGAACGCCAGCGAAGCCCTTTCAGGTTCGCTTATCCACCTACTCAAGCAACATCACTGGAATATCAGCGCGGTTGCCCGTGAGCTAGGCGTTTCGCGTCCCACGGTATATCGGCAAATGCAGCGCCAGGGAATAGTGCCCCCCAACTGGCAGGGCTGAAAGCCAATCGCGCTATCGACTAGTTGGCCTTGGGGTTTACCCTCACGTACACTTGTTTGAATCTATTTTTAAACAACTCGTTTCGACAAGCCGAGGCACTCCCCATGGCGTTTGATTCAACCTCTTCTTACATTGCAACTGATGCACTCAAACAGGCAGTCAATGCCGCGGTTGTGCTGCAGCGTCCACTACTCATCAAAGGTGAACCCGGTACCGGCAAAACGCTGCTGGCCGAGGAACTCGCCGAATCCCTGGGCACTAAGCTGATTACTTGGCATATCAAGTCCAGCACCAAAGCCGCCCAGGGGCTTTATGAGTATGATGCCGTCAGCCGCCTACGCGATTCCCAGTTGGGCGTTGAAGGGGTGGAAAATGTCGGTAACTACATCAAGCCCGGCAAGCTGTGGGAAGCTTTCACCGCGGGCGAGCGTGTGGTGCTGCTGATTGATGAAATCGACAAAGCGGATATCGAGTTTCCCAACGACCTGCTGCAAGAGCTGGATCGTATGGAGTTTCATGTTTATGAAACCGGTGAGACCATTCGCGCCGAACAACGCCCAATTATCGTGATCACCTCAAATAATGAAAAAGAGCTGCCCGACGCTTTCCTACGTCGCTGCTTTTTCCATTACATCGAATTCCCCGACCGCGAGACCATGCAGGCGATTGTGGATGTTCACTTCCCGGATATCGCTCCCAAGCTGGTCGGCGAAGCCTTGGAAGTGTTTTTCGATCTGCGCAACGCCCCAGGACTCAAGAAGAAGCCCTCTACCTCAGAGCTGGTGGATTGGCTCAAGCTGCTAATGGCCGACGAACTGGCCCAGGAAGCGCTGTATCACCGCGACCCGGCCAAAGCTCTGCCGCCGATGGCAGGCGCGCTGGTTAAAAACGAGCAGGACACTCACCTACTAGAACGCCTGGCGTTTATGATGCGTCGCCAAAAGAGTACGGGGCGCTAAGCCATGTTTATTGGTCTGTTTGATGCCCTCAAACGTGCCGGTGTGCCCGTTTCTCTGCGCGAATTGCTCGACCTGCACGCGGTGGTCGAACGTGGCGTCGTATTTGCCGATATGGAAGCGTTTTATCAAGTGGCGCGTACTGTCATGGTCAAAGATGAGCGCTACTTTGACCGCTTTGATCGCGCCTTTACCGCCTGGTTTAAAGGCCTTGAAGATATGGATTCGGCAATCGAGGCGCTCGTTCCCGATGAGTGGCTACGGCGCGAATTTGAAAAGCAGCTCAGCGACGAAGAGAAAGCCAAAATTGAGTCGTTAGGTGGTCTTGAAGAGCTGATTGAGACCTTTAAAAAGCGCCTGGAAGAGCAAAAAGAGCGCCATGCGGGCGGCAACAAGTGGATTGGCACGGGTGGCACCAGCCCCTTTGGGGCGTATGGTTACAACCCCGAAGGCATACGTATTGGCCAGGATGGTTCGCGCCACCGCCGCGCTACCAAAGTTTGGGACGAGCGGCGTTTTCGCGATTACGATGACTCGCTTGAACTGGGCACCCGCAATATCAAAATGGCCTTACGGCGGCTGCGCAAGTTTGCCCGCCAAGGAGCGCTGGACGAGTTTGATGTAGACAGCACCATCCGCGAAACCGCACGGGATGCGGGGTTACTCAATATTCAAATGCGCCCCGAACGTCATAATGCGGTTAAAGTACTGCTGTTTTTAGATGTCGGCGGGTCGATGGATGATCATATTCGCGTCTGCGAAGAGTTATTCTCAGCGGCACGTTCCGAATTCAAACACTTGGAACATTATTACTTCCACAACTGCCTCTACGAAGGGGTTTGGCGTAACAATATGCGTCGGGGGAACGAGCGCATCCCAACCATGGATGTGTTACACACCTACGGCGCGGACTATCAGGTGGTGATTGTCGGTGATGCCGCCATGTCACCTTACGAAGTCACTCACTCGGGTGGCAGCGTGGAACACTTCAATGATGAACCTGGCGGCGTGTGGCTAAAACGCTTGGCTGATACGTTTCCACGCTTGGCGTGGTTAAACCCCATGCCACCCCGTGCCTGGGAGTACACCTATTCGACCCAGTTAATTCGTGACGTTATCGATGACCGCATGTATCCCATGACCATGGAAGGACTGGAAACAGCAATGCGCGAGTTAGCTAAGTAGCGCTACTTATGTAGCGGCATCATGCCTTCTAAACAAAAGCGGCGCGTCCAATGGAACGCGCCGCTTTTTACAAACTTAATCATCTAACAGATTCTTGCTAGGACATACGCGATAGGACATCGTGATTGGTTAATTTACGATGCAAGATCGCCATCACGACATGGCCCACAATCAACGCCAGTAGCGTCCAACCAAGCTCACCGTGTAATAAGCCGCCGAGCTCTGTCATCCACGTGATTTCCTCGCCGTCAAAGCCCGACATTAAGTTAACCCCCAACACATCCAGCGCACGACCGGAACCATACTGGCGAATCAGTGCAATCGTAGGCACTGCAATCATCAAGCCGTAGAGCGCCAGATGGCCTAGCTTTGCCATCACACTGACCGATGGCGGGCGACGGGAGGCATTAAGTAGTGACCAAACTGCTCTTATCACTACAAGCGTCAGCAGCAACACTCCGACGGTGTAGTGAGTACCCCATAAAAACTCTTCCACGGGCGTATCCGACAACAGTAAATGCGCGCCGGCACTCAAAAACTGCCATACAAACAGCAGTGCCATCCCCCAGTGCAGCGCCTTACTGACGACACCATAGCGGATATTAGTATCCATTATTGCCAGCGCCATATCGGTTCCCCTTCTTATATAAGATAAATATTGTCGCTATTTTACCCAGGAAAGTGGACGACATCATGACACCAGCGTGCAAGTTCGTTGCATAAAATGGAACGATTCGTTGTTTTTTAGCCTACAGCGTGGCCGGAAAGTTGTTTAAACCTGACAAAAAAGCCTCTTTGGCCTCAGTAAATGCAGCAGGATCATGCTTAAATCGGCGCAGTATTAGCGCTTCATCAAGGGTCAAGGTGGGCGTCAGGTCATTACTATGCTTAGCAGGATGGCGGGCGCCTAAACCAATGCGTTGCCCCTTCTCGCCATCAAACCAGCGCTTAAACCCGCACTGCTGATAGAACGCTTCTTGGGTGGCATCACTTACCTCAACGCGCAGCGGGGCTTTGAGGCTTAACTCGCTGATTAGACGCGCTTTAGCACCATCAACAAACTCGCAAGCGTGGGTTACCGTCATCCCCTCGCCAGCCTCATCCAACACCAGCAATGCTAGCGCCAGGGGTTTACCATCGCCATCGACACCCGCCAACAGACGGGCTGCCTCTTGGTCAAACAGCACGTTTTTCGTGCCGGTAAAAATTACCAGCGGCGTTAACCCAGCTTGCTGGCCGTATACCTTGGCACACAAGGTTGCCAAACACGCATTACGCGGGGCGCTCTGACTAATATGAACTACCTTCATTACGCTCTCTCATGAGAATTTAAAATCACATCAACAACGGGAAAACCTTAAAAGTTGGCCAGCCTAGAGCAAAGCTTTCGCCAGCACCACCCTCTGCCCCAAAGGAACTACACGCTAGTGGCAGAGTCGCACCCATCGCGACTCGCTTATTTGTCGCTAAGGAGAGCCAATGCCACAGTATATCGACGATCCCACGTTACCCAAACCGAGTTTCCCTGGTAGTCACATGGTTATCGATGACCACTATGTGTTTATTTCAGGGCTGACGGTTACGGATCTTTCTAACGGCAAAGCCACCCGTGGAGATGTCAAAGAAGAAACACGCCTCGTCATGCGCGAACTTGAACGCATGCTAAAACAACAGGGAGGCAGCCTGGCGGATATTGTTAGAGTCGACATTCATCTTGCTGACTTAAGGCAGATCAATGCATTAGACAGTATCTACGCGGAGTTTTTTGAACCGGGCCGCTACCCAGCACGCACCTGCACCGAGTCACCAAACATTTGCGGGGGCAGCACCGTCGAGATTACTTTGATGGCAAAGCGCCCACCGCAAGAATAAACACTCAGCATTCTGGGCGCTTAATGCGCCCTTAGCATCGCCAACACCGCATCAATATCCAAGTGCGCTTCCAGCGTATCAGCCAATCGATCAAGCGCTTGCTCGCGGTGGGCGCGATAATCGACGGGTGCCGCACTTGCTAGCCCTAACGTAGTAAGCAACGCTTGGCAGGCTTCAGGGTGATCAAACAACCCATGCAAGTAAGTGCCCATCACTTGGTTATCGATACTGATAGCGCCATCCACGTGGCTACCTAAATTAAACAGCGGCCGATTGAGTGCAGCCCCGTTGCTCACACCATTGTGAATTTCGTAGCCCGTCACAGCCGCTTCTTGCCCGACCATAACGCCGCTGACATTGCGCAGCTGCTTGCCCGCGACCATTCTCGTGGATACCTGCAACAACCCCAAGCCTGCTACCTTCCCGGGCGCGCCTTCCAAGCCGTCCGGGTCATCTATCCACTCACCCAGCATTTGAAAACCACCGCAAATCCCCAGCACCTTGCCGCCGTAGCGCAAATGGCGAACAATCGCGTCTCTCCAACCCTGGCGTGTTAGCCAGGCTAAATCACTGGCGGTGCTTTTGCTCCCCGGCAGTATTATTACATCAGCAGGTGGAATCGGTTGATCTGGCCCTACAAAGGTAAGCGATACCTGAGGGTGTAAGCGCAGCGGATCAAAATCCGTATGATTGCTGATACGCGGCAGCGCGGGAACAATCACCTTAAGGGTGTGATTGGCTTTCTCAGCGTGAACCCGACCAATGCTATCTTCAGCATCCAGCAGTAGGCCCTGCAAGTAAGGTAAGGTGCCCAGAACTGGCTTGCCAGTATAGGCCTCTAACCACTCAAGCCCCGGCTCTAAAAGGGCAATATCGCCCCGGAAGCGGTTAATAATAAATCCTTTCGTGCGTGCCTGCTCGCTGTCGCTTAATAGCGCCAGCGTTCCTACTAGCTGAGCAAACACACCGCCGCGGTCAATATCGCCTACTAACAAAACCGGACAGTCGGCAGCTTCGGCAAAGCCCATATTAGCGATATCGCCTTTACGCAGATTGATTTCCGCCGGACTGCCCGCGCCTTCGGCAATGATCACATCAAAGCGGCTTTCCAAGGCCTGCCATGCCGCCATGACGCTCTCTTTCGCCGTGCGCTTAAACGCGTGGTAATCCAGTGCATCCATATGGCCATGCACTTTACCGCGTAAAATCACTTGGGCTCCGCGATCTGTCTCCGGCTTTAATAGCACCGGATTCATATCACTATGGGGAACCACACCCGCCGCCTGCGCCTGTAACGCAGTGGAGCGGCCAATCTCACCGCCATCACTGGTCACGGCGCTATTCAGTGCCATGTTCTGCGGTTTAAATGGCGCGACTGAAATACCACGGCGCTTTAACACGCGACAAAGCCCAGCAACCACCGTGCTTTTGCCCGCATCCGAGGTAGTTCCCTGAATCATTAATGTGGTCATGCCCGTCGGCCCTTGCTGAAAGTAGCCGAACTGTAGCCGCCGAACAGATAGTTAGCAACGGACAAGACCTCTCAACAACGTGCATAGGCCATGGCATTTCGGTATCAACTGCCAGCAGACAAGCCTGCTAATTTCCGCTAGGGTAGCGCCTCACGCTGCCAAACGAATTCGTATTACATGCAAGAGTTACTCAATAAGATTGCCGCCGAGCTTGCCCTTGAAACCGAGCGGGGAAATGTCGCTGACTATATTCCCCAGCTTGCCCATGTGGACCCCAGCCAATTCGCTATCAGCTTAGCTACGGTAGACGGCCAACGCTTTTCTGCGGGCTGCGCCACTACACCGTTCTCAATCCAGAGCATTTCCAAAGTTTTTACGCTAACCATTGCGTTGGGCAAATGGGGTGATGGATTGTGGTCGCGGGTCGGGCGTGAGCCTTCTGGCGACCCGTTCAACTCTATCGTGCAGCTTGAGCATGAAAGCGGTAAACCGCGCAATCCGTTTATTAATGCTGGGGCGATTGCGATTGTTGATGCCATCATGATGGGTCACGAGCCTAAAGAGACACTGGCGGAAATTCTTAGCTTTGTGCGCTATATCGCCGACGATAACAGTATCTGTTTTGACCATCAGGTAGCGGCTTCCGAAATGCAGCACAAAGACCGCAACGCTTCTCTGGCTCATTTTATGAAAGCGTTTGGTCGCCTGCGCCATGACGTCGATAAAGTGCTCGGCACCTACTTTCACCAGTGCGCAATTGCCATGAGTTGCGAACAGCTTGCTCACGCCGGGCTGTTTTTGGCATCGGACGGTGTCAATCAGCCAAGTGATTTACGCGTGGTATCGCCCCAACGAGCGCGACGGATTAATTCATTGATGATGATGTGCGGCCACTACGATGCGTCGGGTGAGTTTGCTTTCCGCGTTGGCCTGCCCGGCAAAAGTGGCGTTGGCGGTGGAATTTTGGCTATTGCACCTGGGCGTGGTTCGCTTGCCGTATGGTCACCGGGGTTGGATAAATACGGCAATAGCCTACTGGGCACTCGTGCCCTGGAAATGTTTGCCCAAGAAACCGGCTGGTCGGTATTTGGACACTAAGTCAGGGCTAATGCGGCTCAAGCTGAGGAGAATGCTGTGCCGCTTCCCAGGCCTGGACCTGTTGTTTGGTTTTAATCCCCCAGCGATAGCCGCCTAGCGCACCACTTTGCTGAATCACTCGATGGCAAGGAATCAACAGTGCAATAGGGTTAGCGCCCACCGCATTTCCGACGGCTCGAAAGGATTTCGGCATGCCAAGTGCCTGGGCAATTTGCGAGTAGCTCGCCAACTGCCCTTCAGGAATAGTGAGTAGCGCGCGCCATACCGCAATCTGGAAATTAGTACCGCTCACGTGGAGCGATAGCGTGGTAGGTGTCGCTTTTGTGGTCGTTTCTGCAGATGTTGTAAACAGTGCCTCTACCGCATAACCGGTGGCATCAGGGCGATGGCATAGCGTACTGCGTGGCCACTGTTTTACGAGTTCTGCCAGCAACGCTTCCTGACTGGTAGACGCCACAAAGGCCATCCGACAAATTCCTCTCGGCGTCATCGCCACCAATATCTCGCCGAAAGGTGTAGGGTGCACGCCATAGGTAATCTCAACCCCCTCCCCTTGGCGCTTAAATTCACCCGGCGTGACCGCTTCTAGCTGCACAAAGTGGTCATAAAGCCGCGAGCCACCGCTTAGCCCTAGCGCATGCACGGTATTGGTAAGGCTTTCTGACGATGCGATCAGTTGTTTGCCTCGTTCCAAGGTCAACGCCTGTAAAAAACGCTTAGGGCTGATACCCGCATAACGACAAAACAGCCGCTGGAAATGGTAAGCACTCAAATGCACCTGAGCCGCCACCGTTTCCAAACTTGGCTGGCTAGCGGCATTGGCCACCATGTAGGACATCGCTTTTTCGATACGGGCATAGTCATTCATAAAGACGTTCTCACCGGAGCTAAACGAGGAAAAGCACAGGGCTCTCTGAACATAGAACAAGCTTAACCAGGCCGTGCCATCCGGCCTACCCGAATCTTGCGCAATATCGTGGCATCTCAATTTTGTTCAATACTCTTTTCTCGCGCTCTTGCAAGCTCTTGATTCTGTTTAGGAGGACAACAATGAGCGTTTCACTACTGTTACCGATGTCAGCATTTGCCCTTGCCGCGTCTATTTCCCCAGGTCCGGTCAACCTTGTTTGCCTGAGTAGCGGCACCCACTACCCTATTGTCAAAGGGCTTATTTTTGTCACGGGTGCGACCCTGGGGTTTCTAGTGCTTTTCCTGGCGATTGGCGCGGGGCTCTACTCACTGCTAAGCGTAGTGCCACTACTGGAGGAAATATTACGCTGGGCGGGGCTACTTTTCTTACTTTACTTAAGCTATCAGCTTTGCCAACATGATGGCGCTGTTCGCGGCCAGAGTACAGATAAGCCACCGGGCTTTATGACCGGCGCGATGATGCAGTGGTTAAACCCTAAGGCGTGGCTGGCGTCTGCCGCTGGTATTGGGGCTTACACCAGCAGTAATGACCCCTACCAGTTATGGCTGTTCGCTGCTCTCTACCTACCCATTTGTTGGTTGTCATTGGCCAGCTGGGTTTATGCAGGCGCTTTTCTTAGACGCTATATTCACCGTCCGTTCGTTCTGCTTACCATTAACCGCACGCTGGCTGCTGGCCTAGCTGCCAGCGCTATTTTCCTGCTGTTTGAGTAGCGGATAGCGATACTGGTTGGGTGTTGCCGCCACTAACCGCTTAAATGTTCTCTGGAAGTGGGGTTGGTCGTTAAAGCCGGCTAATAAAGCCGCATTAACGATCGACTCCCCCTGCCTAAGCGCCCGCTGGCCAAGCTGAACACGGCGATTAATCAGATAAGCATGGGGGGTAAGTCCATAGTGCTGCTTAAACGCACGGATAAGATGACCAGCGCTATAACCGGTTAACTGACATAGCGTTTCCAATGACACATCAAAAGCCGCATTCACGTCACAATAGGCAGCCGCAGCCTGCAAGCCATCCGGTGGCTGCGGCCTAGAGACGGTTGTCTCGTGCGCTAATGCCAGCATCAATGCGGTAAGAAACCCGGTAACTGACGCGTGCTTGGTAGCGAGAGCGCATTGCTTATCCAATAAACAAGCCGCCATTTCACAATAATGAGCATACAGCGCTGGCTGTGAGACCACCGCCGTATCGATATCACTCCAGGTCGGGGAACTAAGCGTGCCTATTTGATAGCGTAAATCCGCTAGCCATTGTGCATCCACATAGAGCATCAAATATGCCCAAGGTTCGTTCTCGATGGGGTTACAGGCATGCACCCAGTCAGGGTTCATCATAACCAAGTCACCGGCGCTAATGGGGTAAGTCGATTCCCGATAGAAAAACGTACTGCTGCCTGACGTAATAGCCCCTACCGACCAGTGAACATGGCTATGAGGGGCGTAGCACACTTGCCTCGCATCACTGATTTTACGCAGTTCGACATAAGGCAGACGTGAGTCGCGCCAAAAAACAGGCGGCGCCCCAGCACGCGGAGACCCAGAGTGTGGAGACCCAGAATGTGGAGACTTAGCACTTGGAGACTTATGGCTCATCTTCTGCTCGCATCATCAAAAAATAGCGAATAGCCTGATAACTTGGCCTACGCTAAACAATAGCACAGCACACGCACAGTATGGCGCGCCGGAAAGGCACCCACCATCGTGATGCTATTACTCTTTTTCGGAAGCCAGCCCTTTGGTCAGTGCTTGCTTGTCTTGGCCGCACTGGGGCTCTTTGCGTTTGGTCTCTACAGCCTTTTAGCGGCCGTCTATCGTCGCATTAATACTGAAATGTAGAGACATAAGATGCTTTTAAATGCCTCCACCATCTCTCGCCTGGACTAAGCCTTATCGCTATTATCCAGCGGCAATGTGCCATACTCTTTCACCGGCTGAATAGCAAAGTTGCTGCGAATATCGCTTACTCCTGGTAAGCGCAGCAACGTCCCCGTTAAAAACGCCTCGTAAGCTGCTAGGCTAGGCACTACCACCTGTAGCAGAAAATCCGATTCACCAGACACCAAATGCGCAGTGACTACTTCCGACAGTTTAACCACTGCTTCTCGGAAAGCATTGGCTTGCTCTTCATGATGTCGCTCTACCTTAATGCCCACAAACACCGTTAACTCCAGCCCGACGCTTCGACGATCAAGCTCCGCGTGGTAGCCACGAATAATGCCGCTTGCTTCCAAGCGTCGCACTCGGCGTAAACAGGGAGACGGCGACAAATTCACTTTCTCTGCGAGCTCCACATTGGTTAAGCGAGCATCCCCCTGTAGCAACGCAAGAATGCGTCGATCGATAGCATCTAACTGACCACTTGGCATAAGCAAGTATTTCTCTATTCTTAGTTAGCACAAAATACCAATAATTGATGTTTCATGAGCGTAAATGGCAAGAAATCACTCATCACTTTAACGGTACCATGCCCTTTATAAAGTCACTACGTGCAATCTTGAGGGAGCGGCCATGGAAATCGGTCTTTTTATTAGTGCATTGGCCATTGTTTACCTGATTCCAGGTCCGGATATGCTGTTGGTGCTGCATACCAGCAGTACGCTGGGCCGCGGGCATGGGCTAGCCACTGCGCTAGGGCTAGCCATCGCCCGAGGGCTGCATGTGGCGTTAGCCGGTTTGGGCCTGGCCGCCCTATTTGTCGCCGCTCCGTGGCTTTTTGATGCTGTTCGTTATCTCGGTGCTGCCTACTTGATTTGGGTGGGCGTACAGCTGATTCGTAGCAAACGGCGCACCGATACTAACCACCCACAAGCATCGCTCGCCGGTAGCCATTACTTAGCCTGGAGACGGGGCCTTTTAACGAACCTGCTGAACCCAAAATCGCTGCTGTTTTGTTCGGTGTTATTACCCCAGTTCGTTCACACCCAACAGGGTGACGTTGCGCTTCAATTTACTCTATTGGGGGCTGTGCTAGTGGGCGTGGGGCTTTTGTACGATGCGCTATATGCCTGCTTGGGAGCGCAGATGCAACGCTGGTTTGCCAGCCATCAAAAAAGGCAAACACTGCAACGCTGGGTATTTGGAACGCTAATTATTGGCTTTGCCCTGAGGTTAGCCTCTTAAACTTAATCAGCAAAAAGCCTGCCTAGGCTGTAATGCCTGTCAGTTAAGGCTGACTGGCAGAGTCACCACACCGTCATTCCCGAGTCACCGCACCTCATTCCCGAGTCACCACACCGTCATTCCCGAGTCACCGCACCTCATTCCCGAGTCACCACACCGTCATTCCCGAGTCACCGCACCTCATTCCCGAGTCACCACACCGTCATTCCCGAGTCACCGCACCTCATTCCCGAGTCACCACACCGTCATTCCCGAGTGGGGTAATCGGGAATCCACCTTGACCTTGGCCTGCAGCAGCCCGAAAACCCAGATCAACATGGATTCCCGCTAAGGGCCTGCGGGAATGACGAAGTGGCAGGGCCTGCGGGAATGACGAGGGCGGCTCGGAGGGCTGGGGTGAAGTCACCGTCAGGCACTTATTAAACAAAAAACGCAGCCTAGGCATAATACCTAGGCTGCGTTAATAGTTTAAATACCATAATCTCGTTCGACTTTGGCAATGCGCGTCTTAAAGTGCTGGTACCACTGCTGATGGCCTAGTCGCTGAGCTTCCTGATGCTCAGCGTGGGCTTTCCACGCTTTTATTGAGGCCAAATCAGCCCAGTATGACACCGTCACACCCACTTCATTTCGGGCAGACTCTACCCCCAAGAATCCCGGCTGCTGTGCTGCAAGTTCAACCATTCTTGCCGCCATTGCGTCATAGCCGATATCGATCTCGGTGCGTTGCGAGGTAAAAATAACGGCGTAGTAAGGCGGCTCGGGCGTGTTAGCAATACTAGGCATAGCATCACCACTTTGGTACGCGCCGGGTGCGGCATCAGTCATTTACAAATACCTATTATAAAGCGCTATTACAAAGAGCTATTATAAAGAACTATTGAACATAATAACCACTGACTCGCCACTCACCATTTTCAAGATGAGGTGTTACGGTTTCTATTCCTCTCGCTTTATTTTCAAACCGAGTATGGAAGATAAAAACCATATAGTCGCCATCTGGCGCACCCGGCATAGATCGGTAGTGAGAGACTTGCACTTGTCGACGTGATTCTACCGGCCCAAACTCATTACGTGCTAACTCAATAATGCGTCTAAGCATGCTAGGCGATAGCGGCGTTTTTAGTAGCGGCGATGAGCTCTCCCAGGCTTGTTCAACCTCACCATTATCAATTGACTCTAACCACGCGAGCGCCGCTGATTCAGCCGTATTTGCAAACGCCTGAGTATAGGTGACTAGGCTAAACAGTATCGCAGCAAGAAGGAAAGCAGGTGATTTGGGCATGGCAGACTCTGTGACGGCTTGGTGGCTTTTACCTGTTAAGTGATTATCGGACAATGACCGAATTTCTTTAGGAACGAACCACATAACAGCAAAACGAAGGGGGAAAATTCTTCTGGATTCTCCCCCGTCACTGCTGCGTCGACCGTCAGTTAACCGCCTAACGACAGTACTTAATAACCCACGTAATAGCCTAATACCAGCGCTGCCCAGCACATAACGTAAACCAGCACCAACAAAGGAGTAATAACACGCAGCCACTGTGCATAAGAGACCCGGCCTAGCGCCAGCATGGCAAGGGTGCCACCAGACGTTGGTACAATCAGGTTAGTCAAACCATCCCCCACCTGGAATGACGTGATCATTAATTGACGGCTCATGCCAATTAAGTCTGCCAAAGGAATCAAAATCGGCATGGTAACCAATGCTTGGCCCGATCCGCCCGGAATAAACAGGTTAATCACGCCTTGAATAACACTTGAAGCGACAGCCGCCACGGCGGTAGGCATATCCCCCACCAGAGAGCTAAGGGAATTAACAATCGTATCGATAATCTGGGCATCTTTAAGGATGACCTGAATAGAGGCTGCAACACCAATCACTAAGGCACCGGCGGTTACCGATGAGGCGCCTTCCATCATCTGTCTTACCAGCGCATTGGCTCCCAGGCCGTTAGTGAGTCCAATAACAATCGCCATCAGCAAGAACATGGCGGCAATTTCATTGATGTACCAACCACGAGTAAACACACCGATCAGCATAATAATCAGGCCAGCAATAAAAATGGCTAATGTAATGATGTTCTGGCGGGTCAACGTATAGTCTTCGAGACGCTTGGTTAACTCGGCAGGGTTGTCATCGTGGTAGTCCATTTTGACAACGTAACGGCAGATAAAAAGCGTCAAGGTAGCCAGGCACGCAACAACCATCAGCGTACGTAACCACCAGCCTGAAAACGTAGGTAATTCACCAATACCTTGCGCAACGCCAACGGTGTATGGATTGATCGGCGACAAAGCGAAACCAATGCCGATGCCCCCCACGGCCATCACAACACCGACTAAGCGAGAGCAGCCAATGGCAGAAGCTATCAGTACACCAATGGGTACGAGCGCAATATTATTTTCGAAACCAACCGCAACGCCAAAGAAGCCATAGATAAAGGTGCCAGCAGCAATAATCAGGTTGCGGCTTTTAATGCTATTTTCAGCGCCGACGCGATGAACGGCGACACCAATGGCATTTTCCAGCGCACCGGTCCTTTGCAGAATATGAAACAGCCCACCAGCAATAAACACGATAAACAGATATTGCGACGCATTAATCAGACCTTGCGGTATGGCGACAAAAATCTTGAAAAAATGCAGATTCGCAACATCTGACAAGTACATAAAAGATTCAGGAATAACTGTCGTACGACCATCGACAGTCTGACGCTCAAACTCGCCTGCGGGCACAATAAACGTCATTAGGTAGGCGGCGACCAAAATGAAGAAAATCAGCACCATCGGGTCCGGTATTTGTTTGTACCACTTACCTGATGCAGGAGCTTTTGTGTCTGAAACTTGCTGTTGTTGGCTCATAATCAACCCTTATGATTTTTGTGGCTTTATGTTGAGCTAGTTGGACAAACGTCGTGATACGAGGCTGCCAGCTATTGCTTTTGGGCAAGTCGCTGGCAGGTGTTTAAGAGAACCTCAATGGCAACGACGAGATCCTCAGGCTTGATAGCTTCGCTGGGGTGGTGGCTGATACCGCCGCGACAACGAACAAACAACATGCCGATGTCACACAAGTCAGTCATGGCTAACCCATCATGGCCTGCGCCGCTGAACAGTACCCGTGGCTCAATTCGCGTATCCTTAAGCGCACTCCGCATGGTGTCGATAAGGTGCTGAGCACATTGAACAGCAGGTTGTTCATAGGTATGACGATGCTCAAAGCCAAGGTTCAAGGCTTTCAGAGACGCGTCAATTTGGCTTAACAGTTGAGTTCTTGCTTGACGACGAAGTGCATCATCCGGTGAGCGCAACTCAATGCTCAAGGTTGTGGTCTGAGGGATAACATTGACGCCATTAGGTGCGTTCTCAATCTTGCCCACAACACCGACGAGTTCATCGGTGCTTTTGCATAACGTATCGACCAGCTGGATAACGTGGGCAGCACCCACCAGTGCATCCTGGCGCATGTGCATAGGCACAGTTCCGGCGTGACCTGCCATGCCCTTGACCATTATCTCGTGGCGTTCGATCCCGGTAATTGCACTTACCACCCCCACCGGCACATCAGCCTGCTCAAGCTGAGGGCCCTGCTCGATATGTGTTTCGATAAAAGCAATCACGTCTTCCGGTAGATAGCGATCTGCATCGACTCGTTGAGTGTCACAACCGAAGTCAGCCAGTGCCTGCCCAAGCGTTATGTCCTGACTATCGCGGGCTTTAAGCATCTCTGGATTAAGCGTGCCCGCCAGCACTTTAGAACCAAGCAAGGTAGAACTGAAACGTGTCCCCTCCTCGTCGCTAAACGCCACCACATCAATGTGAAAGGGCATTTCGATCGCGTTTTCATGCAAGTAGCTAACCAAGGCAAGCGGCAGAATAACGCCCATCATGCCATCGTATTTGCCTCCATTAGGAACTGTGTCCTGATGCGAGCCGAGCAACAACGTACTGGCACCGGCGTGTGGGCTGGCATAACGACCGATCAGGTTCGCGGCGTTATCCATGCGCACAGACATACCCGCGCTTTTCATCCACGTTGCAAGTTCATCGAGCACAGCGCGGTGTTCAGGGGTGGCGCAGCGGCGGGTAACGCCATCGCGTTCAATATTGTCGGTTTCACTGAACTTAGCGGCATCTTCCAGCCACTTCCATGCCTGTTCTCCGGCCTGGGTTAAAGAAAGCGTCATGGTTGCCTCAAGGGGTTATTGTTTGGCTAGCTGCTCAGCACGGCTATTTATCATGATAAATAGACTATGAGAGCGTCAAACATGCTGTCAAACCCTTAAAGAGGTGGACGAGAAAGCATTCCAACTGGGAAAACAAAAAACTCAGTCAGAATAAAAGGTTAAATTTTTGGGGATGCTCGGCTTTTAGACTTATGTCTAAATCATGTAGTGATGATTAATAACGATGCGGATAGTCAGCCGTGGGCAGACGAGCAAGAAATGACTGAAAATCGCCATCCTGCTCGATACGTAAATGAAGTTCGCTCAGTGCAGTAATCGCGTTGGGGGCATAATCGATTCGCAAATCGTAGGGCAATCCGCCTGGGGCGCGTACTTTCAGAGCCGCTGAGAGCGTGCCACGATGATCCCCGCCCTGCTGCTGAGCAGCACTTAGCGCGGCTATCAAAGCGCTAGCCATGTCATTACGCTGACGAGTCTCAAGATAGGCCGCCTCCATGGCGGGAATAACATCTCGACTGGCCAACATATTGCCTGCAATCAGCAAACCATCACTGATTCGCATCTCAGCAATCGGGACGTTTTCATCGCCTGTCCAGCCTGCGGCAACGCCATGCCGATCCATTAACGCCACCTGTCGCCACGCAGCGCCTTTGTCCTGTTGTTGCAGGCTACCGATAATATCCACCACCTTTTCGCCGTTGGCTAAGCGCTGCAGCCCTTGTTCTGCACTGAATACATTGGTGCTAAAGCCCTGGGTAATAGCGGCACCAATGCCCGGTAGCAAATGGGGAACAAAACCACCCAGTGCAGGCCCTCCGGTGGCACATGCGATACCGAAAGTGTCAGATTGTTTATCCAGTGCGATCAAACTGTAGGTCATGATGGGTTACTCAATTAGCAAATTTAAGAAGCCTGGAATTTATAATTATAAATTATTTTCACCTCTCTTCTAGCGGCTTAACGCAGCTATACACGAGGCGACATTTGCTAGACATCACGCCACTTCAAGGGGATGATTCTTACTAAAACAGCCTCTTTCAATGTTAGCTGAGACAACCATGAAGCAAGCACGCCAACCTGCTAAGCCTAAGCGTACCGACGTAATCAGTGAGGCGATAAAGGAATACATTGCGCAACATCAATTAAAGCCCGGCGATCGACTTCCGCAGGAACAAGAACTGATCCAGGCGCTAGATGCATCCAAAGGCACGGTGCGTGAAGCTCTCAAGGGGCTTGAAGCCCAGGGGTTGGTTCAAACGCGAACAGGCCCAGGTGGCGGTGCCTTTATCAGCGAAGTCAGTGATGATCGAGCGATGACCTTGCTGGGTAACTATTTTTTCTTTCACTCACCCACTATTCATAACATCTATGAAGCACGTAAAGCGCTCTGGCCAGCCCTGGTAAAGAGTCTTGAGGGTGTGCTCGATGCGGATGCCTTTGATCGACTGGCATCAGTAATGACCTTTTATGACCACCCGCCAGCATCGCTAGAAGAAGAGCGCGAGCAGCGATTGAAGGAATTGGAGTTTCACTTAGTTCTGATTGATTATTGCCCTAACCCTCTATTGGCCTTGATGTGCCGATTTCCAGTACGCCTACTGATGAATATGACCGTCTGTCAGCGAATCTACGCACAGCCCAACCCTGAGTTACGCCGCCAAGGCTATGATTATCAACATCAATTATTAGAGGCGTTGCGTAAAGGAGACATTGAGCTCGGCTGCAAGATTGTCAGCGAACACATGCAGATGGCGCAAACACTTATGGAAGCTCGAGAGGCAATGCTTGAAAAAGCCTTCTTTAAAGCTGGCAATGACGGCGCTATCGATAGCAATCGTGACTATCTAGCGCTAACAGGGTACACGCAAGCTAAGCAGTTAGCTGAGCAAAATGGCGGCAGTAACTCTCTTAAATAAACACAATTTACCTATGGTATCTCCCGCTTTTTGAAAAAAAGCGGGTGTCGCCTTGTCCTCGCTTCTAAAACCTTGCTCGCTCGTTTACTATGCGCCACCCCAATATTTTAGCGCCCACCATTAGGCTACTATGTCCGCCAATCTGTCCGCCAACGCACTCTATACCGATCTATCTGGCTACTACGATTTGATGTGCGTCGATATCGACTACCAAGCGCAAAGCAACGCCATTCGTCGACTCCATCAGATTTTCGGCAACGGCGGGCATGCGCACCTTGATTTAGCCTGTGGCACGGGCCCTCATGTCCGCCATTTTATTGATTTTGGTTATCTCAGCAGTGGTCTTGATATTAACCAGCCCATGCTGGATATCGCCGCCAAGCGTTGCCCGGAAGCGCTCTTTTCACGGCAAGATATGAGTGCATTCGAAACCAGCGAACCCCTCGACTTGATCACCTGCTTTTTGTACTCGATCCACTACAACGATGGGATTGAAAAACTAAAAGGGTGTATTTCCAGCGCCCATCGCGCGCTAACACCAGGCGGCGTTTTCTATTTTAACGTGGTCGATAAAAACAAAATCAATAACGATTTGTGCGTTAAACACAGCGCCAGACAAGATGACAATATCTTCACGTTCAGCTCAGGTTGGCACTACGGCGGGCACGGCGAAAAGCAGTCGCTTAGGCTGAGTATTGAAAAAACCACCGCAGGCGCCACGCAAGTCTGGAACGACGAGCATCCGATGGTAGCGGTCAGCTTTACGGAATTAACCGCCCTACTGGCGCCTTATTTTGAGGTGCATGTATTTGAGCACAACTATCAGACCATTACCCCTTGGGATAAGCTTTCAGGCAATGCGATTTTCGTCTGCGTGAAGCGTTAGCGTCGATAAGGCAGAGAGGCCTTGTACTACCTCTCCTACCGTTACCGTGTGACATAAAGCGTGGTGTAAAGCGCTGAACTTAAGACTCAGAACCTGTGTCGTTCGAGCCAGGCCGTAGCTGGCGTTGAATACCGAGTAAGAAATTACGCAGCATTTGATCTTTACACTCACGGTAATTTTTATGGCTTGGCTTACGGAAAAAGGCGCTGAGTTCATGGTGGCTCAGCGGTAAGCCCACCTGTTCAAACACTGCCAAGATATCGTCTGCTTTTAAATTCAGTGCAATGCGCAGCTTCTGGAACACCATATTATTGTTTAGCTGTGCTTCAGGCGCAGGCTGCGGGCCTTCACGCTTGCCACGTTTAAAGCTGATAAAGCCATTCAGAAACGCCGCCAACTCTCTATTTTTCATCGTGACAAAAGCATCATCTTCGTCTTTTTTCAGCCAAGCAGTGACCTGTGCTTGACTCACACTGACGTCAGCCAGTGAGAAGATATCCACGATGGTGCTGTCTTTTAAATCAAAGGTGTAGCGGATGCGGCGAAAAATATCATTATTCGTCAAAATAGGCTTCCTAGTTGGTCGTTAGCGTTTCAAGCAGCTGATCGATTTCTGCTTTCAGCTCATCATCTTCAATGCCATCGGCGCTGGCTTTCGCATGTTGCAATCTTTCGATGGCGTCATCCGTTTGACCTAACTGTACTTGCAACGTTGCCATGGAAAAACCGATAGAGGCCATATGGTCTTTCGAGTTCTTAGCAATGGCTTTCTCAAGCGCCTTTTGGTAAATCGGCAGCGCATCCTCTAACTCTTCGGTAAAGTCAGCCAAGGTTTCCCACTGCTCTGGGTGGTCTTTATCGGTGTTTTCGTTATCGGTGCAAATCGCCTGCAACTCGGCATAGAGCGGATCAAACGCTTCTCTGTCATCTTTAGCCGCAGCTTTCATTAGCCGCTCAGCTAGCTCATAAACCGCTTTATATATTTTGGTGTTAATCATTACCAGCCACCTTCCTTTCATTAAAACAAACATCAAAATCAACCAACAAGCCGACTTATCTAGGTATCTTCGATAAAAACCATGGAAGCCAGCTTGATAGTTAAAAGTCACGGTAGCGGTATTCCACCATAATCACGCTATTATAGCCTTTGATAGCGCACCACCGGGTGATCATTTTACAGCTTTCGATATCCGCAAGGCGGCTTTTCACTTCTTGCCGACACTTTCCGCCATCAGCCAATACTTGGCCGAAATTGACCGCTTTTAGACCGCACAAGGTATCGTTGGCTGAAATAGGAATAGCTAATCTGTAGCCTCACTTCAACACGATGAGATTAGCCATGACCCAGTCTAAAACCGCTCTGCTATTAATTGACGTTCAAGCCTCCTTCCCGGCCCGCGATTATTGGGTAGAATCTCTGGCGCAAGCATGGCGCCCCAAGCAACGAGCAGTGCTAGACGCGGCGCAGGCAAATAACATACCTGTTGTGCGCATTTTTCATGAAGAACCCGGTAGCCAAGGCGCTTTTGACCCCGCTAATGGCCTAATTCGCCCGCTTGATGGTTTTGACGATAAAGCGGCGGTGACCTTCCATAAACGTGTTCATAATGCATTCAGCGATACTGAGCTTGAAAATTGGTTACGCGAACGCGACATTACGCAACTTGCGATTAGCGGTATTCGCACAGAGCAATGCTGCGAGACAACCACCCGGGTAGCGTCAGATTTAGGTTTTAGCGTTGATTTTGTCAGCGATGCAACGCTAACGTTCCCTATGACGCGTAACGGCATTACATGGTCAGCTGATGATATTAAGGCACGTACCGAACTGGTACTTGAAGACCGTTTTGCGCGTATTATCAGCACACAAGACTTGATCAATGAGTGGCAAAACACGCGTGAGTGAAGAGCAACAAAACAGTCAACCGCTCTCCCAAAGAGCCAACACCCTGCGGATTGCGGTATTGATGATGCCTGGCCAAGTGCCCCTTGACTTGGTCGGGCCTCTTCAGGTCTTGCAGTGTGCCGACCGGCTTTCAATCGATGTTGAGGTTTGCTATGTCGGCCCAAAGACCGCTATGCCGTGGTTAGGACCGCTGACGCTTAGTGGCATTGACCCGTTACCCGAACAACTTCCTCCTCAACACCTACTGCTAATTCCAGGACAGTATCGCAATAGCGTTGAGCCATTGGCACAGCAAGAGTGTGTTAGTTGGCTTAAGGCAAACGCATGCTATGCGGACACACTGATGACGGTTTGCTCCGGCACGCTATTACTGGCTGACGCAGGCTTGCTGGAGGGGCGACGCTGCACCACGCATCACACGTTAATCGAACAGTTACAGGCCAAAGCACCAAAGGCTAGGGTGCAAAGCGATTGTATTTTTATTGAAGATGGCCGCTATTTAACCAGCGCGGGGATTTCAACCGGTATAGATACCATGCTCTACTGGCTTACCCGCGCTTGCGGCCATTCATTAGCGCTAGCGGTGGCGCGAGAGATGGTGCTATATCTTCGCCGCAGTGGACAGGAGCCCCAGTTGGGAGCCTGGCTTGAGGGCCGCAATCATGTGGATGAACGGCTGCATCGCGTTCAAGATGCAATATGTGCCGCCCCCTCGCAAACCTGGCGTATTGAAACATTAGCGACTCAAGCAGCCATGAGTGAGCGCCATTTTCGGCGCCAGTTCAAAAGCCTCACCGGTATGCTGGTGGGTGAATACATTATGGGGTTGCGCCTGCAACGCGCTAAAACATTAATGACCGAGACGCCATGGACACTAGCAAGGGTTGCCGAAGCATCTGGATTTGGTGATGAACGGCAACTAAGGCGTATCTGGGCTCGCCACGAGAAAGTATCACCAAGTGTATGGCGCCGGTCCAGTTCTCAAAAGCTGCTGGATTGAGACAATACGAGCTACCATTAGGAAAACATATCGCTGATTGCCCCCATGACCGATCTTATCCTGCCAAGCCACGCTAACTATCTCAATTTTCGGCATCGCCTACCTGATAAGCGCTTAGCCCCGTGGGTACAGTGCCTTTGGTCAATGGGTGGCTCAGGGGATGTTACTGAACCCAGAACCGAAAAATTCTATCCCGATGCCGGCGCTAGTCTCAGTATCAAGCTTGATAGCTCTCACCCCATCATCACGCTCTGCTTTAACAGGCGCACGTTAATAGAAACACTCGACGCCTACACTCCCTGCCTGGGGATTCGCTTTAAAGCAGCAGGCGTTCACTGCCTGTTAGGCTTGCTACCCGAAGCATTCGCAGATAAACCGCAGCGCTTAGATAACGAACTTGAAACACCGGCGTTACAAGGGTTAATGCCCGTGGTGGAGCACCTCTACCACCTGGATGCACAACAGGGTTTACGCCTGTTAGAAACATGGTTATTACACCAACTAAAGAGCCAGCCACTGGTCAATAGCCGTACCCCCACGATTGTTCAAGCCATTGGAAAACTACAGCTTCCCCCCCAACAGTTAGGTGCCACATTAGGGGTTACTAGGCGCACCCTGGAACGCAAATTAAAACGCGAGGTGGGCGTTAGTCCAGGCCAATTAGTCGCCTATGCCCGACTAGACCGTGCCCGCCATAGACTGCTTGAAACCGCGCTGCCCCTAGCGGAAATAGCGCTGCAATGCGGCTACTATGTAAGCGTCCATTCCGCGACGTTCTGCCACCCCGCTAAAAT
>NZ_JABUZE010000023.1:0-960 GCF_014897805.1 Halomonas sp. 3F2F | reverse complement strand
ACGTGAAGTAGGTCAACTACGTCGTAGGATGAACGCTTACGCTAAGTTACACATTCTTGTAAGCGCGCCATAAACCCCATCTACCCACATTAATGTTGGCTGATCACACTGATGGTTTCTTTGATTTTGGAGATCATCATGAGCCGCGAACTCAATTCCACTCAAGCGTTTTGGTTAGGCCACCTGTCTTATGCCGCCGCATTGGAGATACCGTTAAGTACTTATGCCGAAGCACAAGCCGTGACGTTAGCCGACCTGATGGCGTGGGAAAAACGGTTAATCGTGCAAGGGTTTCCCGTGCCACCGCGTTGTCGTCCCGCCCGGTTTGTCGCGGTGGAGGTCGTCGCATGATTCGCCCAGGCACTGATCTACAGGTGTATCTGTGCCGAGAACCCGTCGATATGCGCAAGCAAATTGATGGCTTGGCGCTGTTGGTGCAGGAAGCCATGGCCTTGAACCCGTTTGATCAAGCGCTGTTCGTGTTCGGTAATCGCCAGCGCGATAAAGTGAAACTGCTGTTCTGGGAACGTAACGGCTTTGTGGTGTGGTACAAGCGTTTAGAACGTGAGCGGTTTAAATGGCCAACGCACCTTAATGGTGAGACCGTGACGTTAACCGGCCAAGAGCTTAACTGGCTGCTGGATGGCTATAACCTGAAGGCTATGCAGCCTCACAAAGCGTTGGATTTTCAGCGGGTTGGATAGCCGTAGCGCTCCTATTTTAAGGGCGTTTTTGGTAAACTATGCAATATGAAAAACGCCACTTCCTCCTCACCGACGGTTACCCAGCTTGAGCGCAAGCTGGCCGCTGCTGACGCTGAAAATGCGCGGCTGTTGGCGTTGATGGAGAAAAAGGAAGCGCAGTGGGAGGCTACCAAGCAGTCGTTGTTTGAACAGTTCCGGCTTGCCCTGGAGCGCAGGGAAAACGCATGAAAAACCGCGCTACGACGGGTTTTGTAGC